>NZ_JBSFNC010000127.1:0-26594 GCF_053586895.1 Amycolatopsis sp. NPDC003731
CGGCGGCTTCAAGCCGGACATCGCGGCCCCGGGCCAGGTGGTGACGGCGGCCCTGAGCAAGGGTTCGGAGTTCGCGGCGGACCCCCGCCTCGCGGCTCGCCTGCACCCGAGCGGCTGTTACGTGACGATCCAGGGGACGAGCATGGCGACGCCGTTCGTGGCGGGTCTGGTGGCGCTGATGCTGGCCCAGGAGCCGGCGCTGACCCCGGAGGACGTCCAGCAACGCCTCCGCACCACGGCCCGGCGGGACGCGGCGACCGGCCCGGTCTGGAACCCCCGCTACGGCTGGGGCAAGCTCGACGCGGCGACGATCCTGTCCGGGTGAGGCCGGGGCGTCCGTCAGAGCGGGTGGGTCTCCAGGTATTCGGTCCACACCTTCTTCGGCACGCACATCCGCCACGCCTCCACGACCAGCTCCCGCATCTCGCCGAGGTCGATCGCCGCCAGGCGGCACCGCACCCAGCGGAAGCGCAGGTCCGACGGCTCCGGCAGCAGGAACTTGCCGGGCTCCCCGGCGATCAGTGCTTCCCGCTGCTCGCGGGGGAAGGCGAACCCCATCAGGGTCTCGTCCGCCGAGAGGGCCACGAACACGATCTGCCCGACCCGGAACTTGATCCGGTCGCGCACCACCGCCTCGTAAGCACGCGGGAGGGTGGACGCGAACGCGCGGACGTCGTCACCGGTGACCATGCCACCATTCTCCCGCGGAACGCGGAACCGGCGGCGCACCATCCCCGGGTGCGCCGCCGGTCCCGGGTCACGCCCGGCAGGTGCGGCCGCGGTTCACGCAGTTCACCAGGCCGTTCATGATCCGCTGCGACATCACGTTGGCGAAGTCGTCGTGGTCGGACAGCGGGTTGTGCTTCTCCTGCGGGAAAGCGTCCACTTTGTACTGCTTCTTCAGCTGGATGTCCCGCGGGATGTCGTAGGTCAGCGAGATCTGCAGCTGCGGCACCGCCTTGAACCCCTTGCCGCACCGGCCGAACTGGTCCGGGAACACGATGTGCGTGCGGTGGTTGGCGCTGTCGGTGTTCTTGCCGTCCCAGCAGCTCGGGAAGGTGTGGATGCGCTTGACCTTGCTGCCCTGCGGGCAGATCGGGTACTTGTCGACCAGCCGGTTCTCGAAGCCGGTGCAGGTCCAGCTCGCCTTGGCGTTGGCGGGCCCGTTGGTCGACACCTTCGCGTCGCCGTAGAGCACGCGCAGGAAGCGCGGCATTGCCACGACCTTCCCGACCGGGCTGCCGCGGAAGGTGAGCTGCACCTTCTGCGGCCGCAGGATCTTGCCGTCGTTGCCGGGCAGCTCGTTGTTCTCGTCCTGCCCGGGCAGCGCGCCGCCGGCGGTGCTGCTCGGGGGCGGCGTCGGCGTTCCGGTGTCCTTGCCCGGCTTCGTCGTGCACGGCGCGAGACCGCCGAGGTCGCCCGGCTTCTGCGTGAACCGCCCGATCGCGATGGCGATCCGGTCGATGATCGCGGCGCGGCGGTCCTTGAGCGGGTTCAGGATGGCGTTGCGCACGAAGTCGGGGCCGCCCTGGCCCTGCGTCGCGGCGATGCGCTGGTTGGCCTCGTCGGCCTGGCTGTCGAGCTGGTCGAGGTTGCTGTCCACTTCGGCCATCGCCTGGTCGGGGATGTCGGCCAGCTTGCTGGCGACGTCCGGGCACGCGACCTGGACGGTCTTCGCCTCGCGGTCGGCCTGCGCCCGGTCGCCGTCGGGCTTCTTGGCCGGCTCGTTCTTCTCCTCTTCGCCGGTGTCGATCCGGACCACGGGCCAGAAGTAGGCGGACTTGTCGCCGTTCTTGCAGGTGGTCCCGGCCTTGACCAGGCTCTTGTTGTTCGAGTCGGCGTTCGTCGACAGGTTGCCCACGTAGTCGTGCAGGTGCTGGGCGCCGTTGCGGACGCCGGGCTGGGCGATGAAGTTGTCCGGGTTGAAGTGCTGGTTTTCGTTGCGGCCGCAGTCGACGGTGAACGTTCCCGTCGACGCGCCGGTGACCGGGCGCGGGTCGAACTGGTTCGGCTTCACCTTCAGGATGTCGACGAAGAAGGCGGGGTTCGCTTCGTCGGCGCTGGCTTCACCGGTGTTGCCGGTGGTCGTCGCGACGACGATGCCGCCGACGGCGATCGCGAGGGCGAGGCCGCCGGTCGCGATCTTCGTCCGGCGGGAAAGGCGATGCCGTCCTTGGGTGCGGGACATGGGGAAATCCTCCGGGTGTCGGGCTGGCGGGAACGCGCGACACTGAACGGGTACGAGCCCAGGCTCGTCCCGGACAGGCGGGGTTCTTGCGGGTGTGTGCGGGATGTGTCGGCAGGAACGAAACCCGGCTGGTCCACTGACCCGACATCAGTGGGTGCGCGCCCACCTGCCCGTGGCCGCGCCGTCAACCGGCTGGTTATCGTTCCGTTATGGACGCTACACGGGCGCTTGACACCGGGCAAGAAGTTCTTTTCGACAGTTACGAACCGTCAGGCCGGGTTCGCGTCTGCGTAGCGAAAGAGGCTGTTGACCTGCGGATTCGCTGCCCGCGGCAGGCTCGTGGAAAAAAGTTTGAACCGAAGTGAACCGGCATCCGTATCCCTCGGTGAGACCGGTCGAATGCCCGCAGCGCGGACGGCGTCGTGAATTGCCGCGAAATGCGGGAATGGCGCTTTTGGCGGCCGATTCACGGCAGCGACGACCAGCCGCTCGCGGCGCCACGGCTCGTATTCGCAGGCCACGATCTCCGCTCAGGTGGGCGGGCGGTGCCCGGCGGCGAGTCCCGTGGCCCGCCAGGCGTCGCGGGTGACAGCGAGCGGGTTAACGCACTCGGCGATCACGCTGACGCCCGTCCGGAGCAGATCGCCGGCGACCTCCCGGGCGACCACGTACCCAGCCGCCCCCAGCGGCGGCTCCGGCGGGGTGCTGCGCAGGATCGCCTGCTCGATCGTGTCGACCCGCAGGAAGGCGAAGCCGGTGCGGCGCGCCGGTTCCACGGCGACGGTCGTCTTCCCGGTCGCGGGCAGGCCGCCGAGCACGATCGGCACGGGGGACACCGGACGATGATCGCAGGTTCCCGGGTCAGGACGCTTCCCGGTGGGCGAGCAGGCTGCGCCGCAGGGTCGCGAGGGCGCGGTGCTGGGCGACGCGGACCGCACCGGCGCTGCCGAGGCCGACCGCGGCCGCCGTTTCCTCCGCCGTCATGCCGAGGATGATCCGCAGCACCAGGATTTCGCGCTGGCGCGGCGGCAGCGTGTCGAGCAGCCCGGACGACCAGTCGAGGGCCGCGGAGCGCTCGACCTCCTCGCCCGTCGGGTCCGCGCCGCCCGAGCGGCCGGCCGGCGGTTCGGCGACCGGGCTGGTGCGGTCGCGCGCCCGGCGGCGGTGGAAGTCGGACACCTTGTGCGCGGCGATGCCGAAGACGAACGGCACGAAGCCGTCGGGTTCGTGGCGGTACTCCGGCAGGGCGCGCACGATCGCCAGCAACACGTCCTGGGCGCAGTCTTCGGCGTCCGACGAACCGTCCTGCCAGGTGCGCAGCCGGCCCAGGCAGTAGCGGAAGACGATCGGCCGCAGCGCGCGCAGGAGCCCGGCCACCGCGGCGCGGTTGCCCTGGATCGCCGCCCGGACGAGCACCGGGTCGAGGGCGAACGTCGCCGTGGGCGTGGGACCACCCTCGGCGGAGTGCGGCGGCATCGGCCCTCGCCCCCTCTTTCGGCTGAATCGGCAACGGACGGTTACGACGCTAAGTCACTCCGCGTGGCCGCCACACCGGCCGGGCGGCCGTCCCGAACCGGGTCTTCCGGCCCTGGTCCGGATCGGCTCGATGTGCCTTCCCGCCGCGGTCGCGGGTGGCCGGGCCGAACGGCCCTATCGGCGGACCGGGTGAACCGATCACGCTGGTGGCCGGGGATTTTTCACAGGAGAAACACAGGGACGCGATGGTGGACGAAGTGGGCTTCGGGCTGCTGCTGGACCGGCAGCAGTGCCTCGCCTTGCTGCGGACGGCGAGCCTCGGCCGGGTGATCTACACCCACCGGGCGATGCCGGCGGTGCGCCCGGTGCGCTTCACGGTCGTCGACGACGCCGTGGTGTTCGCCGTCCCGCCCGGCAGCCCCCTGTACGCCGGCGCGCGCGACGCCGTCGTCGCCTTCGAGGTCGACGAGTTCGCCGCCGACCTGGGCGCCGGCTGGTACGTCAGCCTGCTGGGCCGCGCCACCGAGTCCGGCGCCGTCGACCTCACCTGCCCGTGCCCGGCGCCCGCCCGCGCCGGCCACCGGTTCCTGCGCGTCCCGGCGGAGACCATCAGCGGTCACCGCCTCGCGTGCCACGCGGAGTGATTTCCCGATCGCCGTAACGGAGGGGCGCTCGCCATCGACCCACCGGATGGACGAACCGGATTGGGCCGACACGGGCAGTGGCCTGTGGGACCCTTGACGGCCCGGGGCAGGCCCGGGACTCGGGCGGAACCAGCGGGGTCGACGGGACGTGGCGGACGAATTCAGCATGCCGGCGATCCTGGCCGCCGTGGGCGGCATCGCCCGCGAGCTGGAGCTGCCCACGCTGCTGACCCGCGCGGTGACGGCGACGTGCGAGCTGCTCGGCGCCCGGCGCGGGCGGCTGGACCTGGCCGAGAACGGCACCGCCGACTACGGCCGGGGCGCGCTCGGCCCCGGCGCGGTCGAGCTGCCGGTCCGCGCGGGCGCGGAGACCTTCGGGACGCTCGCCGTCGAGCCCGGGGCGGGGCGCGAGTTCGGCCGCCGCGAACGCGAGGTGCTCGGCGCGCTCACCGCGGCCACCGGGATGGCCGTCGAGAAGGCCCTGCTCGTCGACCAGATGCGCCGCCGCGAACGCTGGCTGGAGGCGTCCTACGACGTCACCCGCGCGCTGCTCTCGGCCCAGGACCTGCGGGCCACGCTGCGGCTGGTCGCCGAACGCGCCCGGGTCGTCGCCGGCGGGACGGCCGGCGCGATCGCCCGGCCCGACGGCCCCGGCCGGCTCGTGTTCGACGTCGTCGAGCCGCCGGGCGAGGACGCCGACCGGCTGATGGGGATGACCGTGCCCGTCGAAGGCACCGCCACCGGCATGGCCTTCGCCACCCGCCGCCCGGTCGTGGTCCGCGACTACGGCGAGCGCGTGCAGGAGCAGCAGCGCGAGCACGCCGGGCCGATTCCCGCGATGGTCAAGGACCTCGATTCGGCGATCTCGGTGCCGCTGATCGTCGGCGAGGAGACGCTCGGGGTGCTGGTGGTCGCGAAGTTCCGCGACCGCTCGCCGTTCACCGAGTCCGACGTCCAACTGGCCGAGACCTTCGCCGGGCACGCCGCGCTCGCCGTCGAGTTCTCCCGGGCGCAGGAAGCGCGCCAGCAGCTGGCGGTGTTCGCCGACCGCGACCGGATCGCCCGCGACCTGCACGACCTGGTCATCCAGCGGCTGTTCGCGACCGGGCTCGGGCTGGAGGGGGTCAGCAGGCTGATCGCCGACGCGGGGGTCGCCGCGCGCGTGGCCGGGTTCGCCCAGGACCTCGATGGCACGATCCGGGAGATCCGCAACAGCATCTTCTCGCTCCAGGCGCCCGCGCAGGCGCAGGGCAGCCTCCGCTCGGAACTGCTGCGGGTGGCCGTGGACGCGCGGGACGCGCTGGGCTTCGAGCCGCGCGTCGGCTTCGACGGGCCGCTGGACGCCGCGGTGCCGGAGGCGGTCCGCTCCGACCTGATCGCGTCGCTGCGGGAAGCGCTGACGAACGTCGCCCGGCACGCCGGCGCGAAGTCGTCGTCGGTCGAGGTCACGGTGGACCGGCTCGGCCGGCGGCTGACGCTGGTGGTGCGCGACGACGGGACCGGCCCGCCGGCGGAGGCGGGCCGGATCAGCGGCCTGGCCAACCTCGCCTCGCGGGCGGCCCGGTGGGGCGGCCACTGCGTGCTGGCGGCGGGCGAGGACGGCGGGTCGCGGCTGGAATGGACGGCGGAGCTGCCGGCGATGACCGGCGAGCAGGGGAGTGGACGATGACGATCGCGGTGTTCCTGCTGGACGACCACGAGCTGGTCCGGACCGGGCTGAAGACCGTCTTCGAGCCCGAAGCCGACATCGAGGTGGTCGGGGAGGCGGGGACGGCGGCCGAGGCGCTGGTGCGGATCCCGCAGGCCCGCCCGGACGTGGCCGTCCTCGACGTCCGGCTGCCCGACGGCGAGGGCGTGGCGGTGTGCCGGGAGATCCGGTCCACCGTGGACCCGCCGCCCGCCTGCCTGATGCTGACGTCCTATTCGGACGACGAGGCGCTGTTCGGCGCGATCATGGCGGGCGCGGCCGGGTACATGCTCAAGCAGGTGTCCGGGCGGTCGCTGATCGAGGCCGTCCGCACGGTCGCCGCGGGCGGCTCGCTGCTGGACGCCACGCTGACCGCGTCGGTGATGAACAAGCTGCGCGGTGAGGACGTCGCAGCCCCCGACCCGCGGTACGAGCAGCTCAGCCCGCAGGAGCGGCGGGTACTGGACCTGGTCGCGGAGGGCCTGACCAACCGCCAGATCGCCGAGCGGCTGTTCCTGGCCGAGAAGACGGTGAAGAACTACGTCTCCTCGGTGCTGCACAAGCTCGGCGTCGAGCGGCGCACCTCGGCGGCGGTGTACATGTCCCAGCGGCGGGCCGAGCCCGGACGATCGGGCTGAATTCCCGACCGATCGGACGAAACCGGTGGGGCGTTCGACGTATCCAGCCACCGATGGAGTACACCTGTCGGGTGACGCACGAAGTGGCGTGCGCCGACAGAGGGGACGACATGGCGGGGTTGTCGGGCGGGGACTATGTCACGCGGCAGATCAGGGCACTCGCGGACGCCGTGCGCCGCGAAGGGGCCGGCGGCCTCGGCACGCGCAGCTTCCAGCTGGCCGAGCACCTGGCGGCGGAGGGAGGCGTCCACCGCGGCGACATCATGACGGCCACGGCCACGCTCCTGGCGATGACGGCCTGGTGCGACGGCGAGGTCGAGGCGGCCCGCCGCTTCGCGGAGCTGGCCGGAGAACACGACGAGGAGTCCCGCGAGCTGGTGACCCACCTGCTGCGCCTGGAGGCGGGCGCGGACCGCGGCTGGCTGCCGCGCGACCAGGCGGAGGCGTTGCTGGAGTACGCCCGCCGGGAGCGCCGCGGCGACCTGGCGACTCGGGTCCGCGCACTGGCGGGTGTCCGCCGCGGCCGGCACCGGCGGGAGGACTAGCTCGTCGGGGCCCACGCGACGGCCAGCACGGGAACGCGGTGGTCGCCGTGTCCCCGGCAAGGAAGCCCTGATCCTCAACCGGCCCGAAGCCACGATGGCCGCGCTGCGTGCCGGGCCCGGCGCACCCCGGTCGAAGAGGTGCTGGACATTCTGGACGGCGAGCCGGCCAGCCGGGTCGGCGGTGCTCGCCGGCAGCGCCTAGACCGTGAGCGGGCAGTCCGGGTCGGCCAGCCGATCCGGGTCGACGGTCCGTCCACTGAGGATCAGCTCGCGCACCGCGTCGAGGCCTTCGTCCCACTTGTTCACGTGCAGTCCCGCGACCACCCGGCCGCCGGTCAGCCAGAACGCGTGGAAGGCCTCGGCGTCGCCGCGGGTGACGACGCGGTCGTAGCCGCCGGGCGGGAACCAGCCGGTGAACTCCATCCCGGCGTCGTACTGGTCGGAGAAGAAGTACGGCAGGTCGTCGTGGACCACTTCGCGGCCGAGCATCGCCAGCGCCGCCGCCGGGCCGCCGTTGGTCGCCGCGGCCCAGTGCTCCACGCGGATCCGGCGCCCGTAGCGCTCCTGCCACACGCCGGCGACGTCGCCCGCCGCGAACACGTCCGGGTCCTCCGTGCGTAGACCCGCATCGACGAGGACGCCGTCGTCGGCGGCCAGGCCCGCGTCGGCGGCCAGCTGCGTCTCCGGCCGGGCGCCGATGCCGACGACGACCACGTCGGCCGGGATCTCGCCGTCGTCGGTCAGCACCGCCGAGACCGCGGATTCGCCCGCGAAGCCCGTCACGCCGGTGCCGAACCGCAGCTCGACGCCGTGGCGGCGGTGCAGGTCGGCGAAGTACCCGCCCAGCTCCGGCCCGAGCGTGGCGTGCAGCGGGGCCGGTCCGGGCTCGACGATCGTGACCGGGCAGCCGTAGTGGCGCGCGGCCGCGGCCGTCTCCAGGCCGATCCAGCCCGCGCCGGCCACGACGACCCGGCCGCCGGCTTTCAGCGCGTCCCGCAGCCGGTCGGCGTGCGCGAGCCGGCGCAGGTAGTGGACGCCGTCGAGGTCGTTGCCGGGCACCCGCAGCCGCCGCGGCGAAGCCCCGGTCGCCAGCAGCAGCTTCGTGTAGCCGAGGCGTTCGCCGCCGGCCAGTTCCAGCTCGTGCGCCGCCCGGTCCAGCGCGGTGGCGCGCCGCCCGGTCAGCACCTCGATGCGGTGCTCGGCGTACCACTTCTCGTCGTGGACGAACACCGACGCGCGGTCGTCCTGGCCGAGCAGGTAGCCCTTCGACAGCGGCGGCCGCTCGTAGGGCAGGTCCGGTTCGGCGCCGACGAGGACGATGCGCCCCTCGAAGCCCTCGGCGCGCAGGGTTTCCGCGGCCTTCGCGCCGGTGAGCCCGGCGCCGGCGATGACGTAGGTGTCCATCAGGCGATCACGCCGGTGAGGGCGAAGAACTCCTGCCGCGTCTTGGGTTCCTCGCGCAGCAGGCCGTGCAGTGACGACGTCACGGTCAGCGCGCCGCTCGCCCGCACCCCGCGCAGGGACATGCACAGGTGCTCGGCCTCGATCACGACGCCGACGCCCTTGGGGGCCAGGTGCTCCTGGAGCCAGTCCGCGACCTGCTTGGTCAGCCGCTCCTGCACCTGCAGGTCGCGCGCGAACATCTCGACGACGCGGGCGAGCTTGGACAGCCCGAGGATCCGCTCGCCGGGCAGGTAGCCGACGTGCGCGAACCCGCGGAAGGGCAGGAGGTGGTGCTCGCACAGCGACTGCACCGGGATGCTCTTCGCCAGCACGAGCTCGTCGTAGCCCTCGTCGTTGGGGAAGGTCGTCAGCTGGAAGTCCCGCGGCTGCAGCATTTCCGCGTAGGCGTTGGCCACCCGCCGGGGCGTGTCGCCCAAGTGCTCCGACGACGGGTCCTTGCCGAGGGCCCGCAGCAGGTCGGCGACCGCGCGCTCGGCCGCGTGCAGGTCGACGGCGTCGCGGTCGTGGACGACACCGAGGTGCCGCAACGGGGTCGGTGCGCTGACGGGTTCGACGGTCACGGGGGTGCCTCCTTCTAAAATCAAGACGCACCGACGTTAGAAGCCTCGAGGGGTTTTCGTCAACAGTCATTTGTTTTAGAATGCGCTGATGCACGAAACCCAGGCTGTGGCCGCGGTCGCAGCGCTCGACGAGCCGACCCGGCGCCGGTTGTACGAGTACGTGGTCCGCCGCCCGGAGCCGGTGAGCCGCGACGACGTCGCCGAGGCGCTCGGCGTGCCCCGCGCGACGGTGGCGTTCCACCTCGACCGCCTCGTGGAGGAGCAGCTGCTGGTGGTGGGCCACGAGCGCCGGACGGGCCGGAGCGGGCCGGGGGCGGGCCGCCCGGCGAAGCTGTACCGGCGGTCCGACCGGCAGGTGAGCATTTCGCTGCCCGAGCGCCAGTACGAGCTGGCGGGCCGCCTGCTGGCGGCGGCGGTGGAGGAGGCCGACGAGACCGGCGCTTCACCGCGGGAGATCCTGGCGAGACGCGCCCGCGCACAGGGGGAGGAGCTGGCCGCGGGGGCGCGCGACATCGTGCGCACGCTGGAGGAGAACGGCTTCGAACCGCGTACCGAGGACGGCGAGGTGCTGCTGGCGAACTGCCCGTTCCACCGGCTGGCCGAGGCCCACACGCGGCTGGTGTGCGAGATGAATCTCGGGCTGGTCGAAGGAATGCTGGCGGGCGTGGGGGAGCGGGGGCTGCGGGCCCGGCTGGACCCGCGGCCGGGGTGCTGCTGCGTCCGCCTGGCGGCGGACTGAGCGGAGTGCGCCGAGGTGGCGTTCGGTGCCGCTGACGCACCGAACGCCACCGGGGACCAGTGTCGCTACCTCGGCGGGACCTCGCCGAGCCGTCCGGCCACGCCGGTCGTGATCGCGCTCGCGCCCAGTTCCGTGCCCGGCTTGAGCCACCGCTCCTCCGGTTCCGCGCCGGCGATCGTGCGCTCGCCGATGAACCCGCCCGTCGCCGGGTCGATGATCAGCTGCCGGATCTCGTGCCGGTCGTCCAGCCCGAGCGCGACACCGGTCCGGCCGTCCAGGTTCGTCGACGCGGCCAGGACCGTGATGCCCGGGATCTTCGCCAGCGCCCGGTACCACTGCGCCCGCAGCGCAGCCGGCATCTGGCCCGCGCGGAGGATCTCGATGCCGAAGTGGAACATCGCCGACGGCGTCGAGCCGCGGCCCTTCGTCAGCTGCTGCAGCTTCGCGTACAGCGCCGCCGGGTCGTGGGGCAGTGCCGCGTAGAACGCCGGGCTGTCCCAGTCGGTCGCGTCGCCGCACTTCTTGGCCGGCTTGGCCTTCGGGAAGAAGTCGCCGCAACGGCCCTGCCACTGGCCCTGGTCCGTCTTCGTGAGCTCCGGCTCCGGGGCCTGCGACTGCGGCACCGAACCGCCGAGGAACTTCCCGGTGTTGAGGATCTTGCGCGTCTCCTGCCAGACGTCGTTCTCGTTCGCGGGGATCCAGCGGTCGATCTCCTGCTCCCACAGGTACGTGTAGCCCGTGCCGTCGCCGGTCTGGACGCCGCGCCGCACCCACGTGTGCTCGGCGACGTACCGGAACTGCCCCGGCCCGACGGGCTGGTCGGCCGCGCCGACGGTCAGGTCCGCCGCCCGGGTCAGCACCTGGACCGCCGACATCAGGCGGACGTCCGGGGCCGCCGCGGTCGGGACCGTGGTCACCGGCGGTGCGGCGGCCGGGCCGGGAGCCGGCGGACGCTGCTGGACCACGACCACGGTCACCGCGGCCACGCCCGCCGCCACGGCCGCGATCGGCAGCGCGAGCCGACGCCGGTGCCGCGGGACGGCCGGCTCGGCGTCGAGTTCGGCCAGCAGCCGGGCCCGGGCCGGGGCCAGGTCGGCCGGTGCGGTGCGGGCTTCGCGGTGGAGCAGCTCGAGGGTCTCGTCGAGCTCGTTCATGACTGGTTCTCCTCGGTGGGGACGAGCTGGGCCTGGAGCCGGTGGCGCACGCGGTGCAGGCGCGAGCGCACCGTGCTCGCGGGCACGCCGAGCGCCTCGGCGACTTCGGCCGGTTCGAGACCGGCCCAGGACGTGAGCAGCAGGACGTCGCGGTCCTGTTCGGACAGTGCGGCGAGCTCGGTGGCGAGCACGCGCAGGCGCGCCGCCGCGTCGACCCGGCCGGCGACCGTGGTGTCGTGGTTCTCGGCCGGGCGGTCTTCGACACCCGCCTTCGCGGTCAGCCGGAACCCGCGAACCTCCTGGCGCACGTGGTTGCGCAGCAGGTTGGTGGCGATGCCGTAGAGCCAGCCGCGGATCGGCGCCTTCGCCGGGTCGTAGCTCGCCCGTCTTCGCAGCGCGACGACGAACGTCTCCGCCACGAGGTCGTCGGCGGCGTGCACGCCCACCCGGCCCGCGAGGTAGCCGCGCAGGGGAGGGGCGTACTCGTCGAAGAGCCGCGCGAAGATCTCCTTCGGATCCCGTGCGGCGAGGTCGGGCCGGTCCAGCCGTTCGACGATTCTGGTCACGGTACTGGTTGTCGCGGCCCGCCGCGCCCGTCCCTGGCCACCCATCCGGATGAGACGCACGCCACAATCCGGGAACACGGCGGCGGCCTGCGGACAACACCCGGTATGCGCAGGAGGAACGCGATGGTGCTCGCCGGGACGTGCGCCGCCGCGGTGGTGGCGATACTGGCGGTGGCCGCCGCGGTGCGACCGCCGGGGCCGGCCGAAGCCGGATCGCTGCCGGTGGTCCCGCCGTCGTTGACGACGAGCGTGGCCACGACGGCGACCGCGGCGCCGGCGCAGGCGCTGCCCACCGGCGTCGAGCTCGCGCACCTGGTGCCCGGGAAGCTGAGCGTGCTCGTCCACGACCGCGAAACCGGCCGGGACCTCGTCTCCCACCGGCCGGACGCGCCGTACCCGGCCGCGGCGCTGGTCAAGCTGCTCATCGCGCTCGAAGCGCTGCGGCAGGGCGAGCCCGCGGGCGCCGTCGCGGAGATGCTCTCGCGCAGCGACGACGCGATCGCGAGCAGGCTGTGGGCCGAACTGGGCGGCCCCGCGATCGTGACCGGCTGGGCCGCGCGGATCGGCATGACTTCGACCCGCCCGCCCGCCGATCCCGGTCGGTGGGGCAGCACCGTGGTCACCGCCGCCGACCTCGCGCGGTGCTACCGGTACCTGCTCGACGCCGCTCCCGTCGCGACCCGGCAGATCGTCCTGCGGGCCCTCGACAGCACGGCCCGCCGCGGCGCGGACGGGTCCGAGCAGCTCTTCGGCGTCCCGGCCGCGGTCACCGCCACCGACTGGGCGGTGAACCAGGGCTGGTCGTGCTGCGACCCGGACCGCACCCTGCACACCAGCGGGGTGGTCGCCGGCCGCCGGTACGTCGTGGTCGTGCTGACCGCCCAGCCGGCCGCCACGAGCCGGGCGGACGGCACCCAGCGCGTCACCGCGGTCGTGAAAGCGCTCTCTCGTCCGTTCGGGTGGTCCTGACGCGGCGCGGGGCGTCCGGACCGCGCCGGTTCGGCGGTACCGTCTCGGGGGTGAGACGGTACGACGTGGAGGGGGCCAGGGTGGTGGACCGGGCGAAGCCGGGGGAGCAGACGAGGACTCCCCTGCCGGGGCCGCGGCAGCCGAGCCTGGCCGACGTCGCCGGGATGGCGGGTGTCTCGCACATGACCGTTTCGCGCGTGGTCAACGAGAGCGGGCCGGTGCGCCCGGAGACCCGCGAGCGGGTCCTCGCCGCCGTGCAGAAGCTCGGCTACCGGCCCAACACGGCCGCGCGGGCCCTGGTCACCGGCCGGTCCGGCACGCTCGGTGTGGTCGCGCTCGAGTCCAATCTCTACGGACCGGCGAGCACGCTCTACGGGATCGAGAACGCGGCCCGCGAGGCCGGGTACGGCGTGGCGATCTGCAGCGTGACGCGGCCGGGCCGGACGTCGATCGGCGACGCGGTGGAGAGCCTGCGGCGCCAGGCGGTGGAGGGGATCGTGGTGATCGCCCCGCACGTGACGGCCGGGCGCGCCCTCGAGGCGGCCCCCGCGGACATCCCCCTGGTGGCGGTCGGCGGCGGCGAGGCGGCGCCGGTCCCGGTGATCTCGGTCGACCAGTACGACGGCGCCCGCCGTGTCACCGAGCACCTGCTGTCCCTGGGGCACCGGACGGTCTGGCACCTGGCCGGCCCGGAGGACTGGCTGGAGGCCCGCGACCGCGAGCGAGGCTGGCGCGAGACGCTGGAGGGGCGCGGATTGCGAGTACCGGCGGTGGTCCGCGGCGACTGGAGCCCGCGGTCGGGCTACGAGGCCGGCCGGGCGCTGGTGGGCAAGCGCGGGCTCAAGGCGGTGTTCTCGGCCAACGACCAGATGGCGCTGGGCCTGCTGCGCGCGTTCACCGAGGCGGGCATCCGGGTGCCGGAGGACGTGCAGGTCGCCGGGTTCGACGACGTGCCGGAGGCGGAGTACTTCACGCCGCCGCTGACCACGGTGCGCCAGGACTTCATCGAGGTCGGGCGGCGGACGTTCGGGCTGCTCGAGGAACGGATGGCCGGTGGGGACGCCGGGGCTCGGCATCTGGTGGCGGCCGAGCTGGTGGTGCGGGAGAGTACTCGGGCTCGGTGATCCCGGCTTTCCTGGTGGGTGTGTCTTGCTGCTCGGGTGTGTTTCGCGACCCCGATGCCCGATTGTGACTACGGCCGGCGGTGCCGTGTCAAGGCGGGAAAGCGTGCCTTGACACGGCGCCGCCGGCCGTGTTGGGGCTTCGGATCGGGGTTGCGGGGGGTGTGGGTCTTGCTGCCCGTGCCAAGCCCGCCCTGCGGGGCCAACCCCCACCCGGCCAACCCCGCCCGGCCAACCTCATTGCTCGGCCGCGCAAGCGATCCTCCGGCGGTTCCGCTCCCGAATTCCCTTTCGCCCGAATGCTGTTAGCGCTAACAAGACCACCGCACTGATCCATCCTGGTGTTGTATCTTGACCGCTTCTGTTCGGTCGGCAATGGTTCGTGTTCGATTGTGGTCCCCGCGCTTCAGGAGGCTCCGCATGCGCTCCCGCCGCCGTTGTCGGACGCTGTTCACCGTCCTTCTCGCCGCCCTGCTCGCCTTCGCCGGGGTCGCCGTTCCCCAAGCCGCCGCCGCGCCTCCTCCGCGCCCCACCCACACCGTCACCTACGACGGCTACTCCTTCCTCGTCGACGGCTCGCGCACCTACCTCTGGTCCGGGGAGTTCCACTCCTACCGGCTCCCCAGCCCCGACCTCTGGCTCGACATCTTCCAAAAGATGAAGGCCGCCGGCTTTAACGCGACCTCTCTGTACTTCGACTGGGGCTACCACTCGCCGAAGCAGGGCGTCTACGACTTCAGCGGCATCCGGGACCTCGACAAGCTCCTCGACCTGGCTCAGCAAGCCGGCCTCTACGTCATCGCTCGGCCCGGGCCTTACATCAACGCCGAGGTCGATGGGGGTGGCTTTCCCACCTGGCTGTCCACCACGCCCGGCCACACCCGCAGCGCCGACCCCGTCTACCTCGAGTACTCCGACGAGTGGCAGACGCAGATCGACCGGATCATCGCCCGTCACCAGCTCACCACCGGTACCGGCAGCGTGCTCGCCTACCAGGTCGAAAACGAGTACTACAACGGCAACGCCGACGGTCGCGCCTACATGCAGCACCTCGAGGACAAGGCGCGCGCCGACGGGATCACCGTTCCGCTGGTCGGCAACAACAACGGGACCTTCAACGCCGGGGCCGCCGCGCTCGACGTCGATGCTGCCGACTCCTACCCGCAGGGCTTCGACTGCTCGAACCCCACGCGGTGGAACGGTGTTCCCGACATCAGCTACGACCACGTGCCCGGCAAGCCGCTGATCACCGCCGAGTTCCAGGGTGGCGCCTTCGACCCGTGGGGCGGCCCCGGCTACGAGAAGTGCGCCCAGCTGATCAACGACCAGTTCGCCGACGTCTTCTACAAGCAGAACATCGCCGTCGGCGCCACCGGGCAGAGCTTCTACATGCTGCACGGTGGCACGTCCTGGGGCTGGAGCGCGATTCCGCAGAACTACACCTCCTACGACTACGGCGCCGCGATCACCGAAGGCCGCCAGTTCGACCCGAAGTACGCCGAAGACAAGCTGATCGGCTACTTCACCCAGTCCGTCGCCCCGCTGACCAAGACCGACGGCCTGGCCGGCGCGCCGCTGACCGACCCGGCCCTCACCGACACCGCGCGGATCAACCCCGACACCCGCACGCAGTTCCACACCCTGCGCCACAGCGATTCGACGTCGACCGCCACCAACACCACCAGAGTCGCGCTGGACCTGGCGGAACACGCCGGGTACACCTACGACGACCGCGCCACCGAGGTCGGCTACACCGGGACGTGGAGCCACGTCGGCCCCGAAGTCGACTACACCGGTGGCGACTACCAGCACACCGAGTCGTTCTCGAACGTCACCGGCGACAGCGTCAGCATTCCCTTCACCGGCACCGGGATCCGCTGGGTGACTTCGAAGGACCCGAGCCACGGCATCGCCGACGTCTACCTGGACGACACGAAGGTCTCCTCGGTCGACCTCTACGCCGCCGGCAAGCAGAACCAGGTCACCGGCTACGAGGTCCGGGACCTGCCCGCCGGGGCGCACACGCTGAAGATCGCCGTCACCGGGCAGAAGAACGCCAAGGCCACCGCACCCTACGTCGTGGTGGACGCGGTCGACCTGCTCTCCGGCAGCACCGACTACTACCCGGTCGTGCCGCAGCAGCCCGGCACCGGCATCACGCTGAACGGGCGGCAGTCGAAAATCCTCGTCGCCGGCTACGACCTCGGTGCGTCGCGGATGCAGTACTCGACGTCGGAAATCATGACCAGCGCCGCCATCGGCAACCGGGATGTCGCGGTGCTCTACGGCGACCAGGGCGGGCCGGGGGAGACCGTGCTGCGGTTCGCGAAGCAGCCGGCCGTCCAGGTCCTCGGCGGCGCGGCCACGTCCACTTGGGACGCCGCCCGGGGCGACCTGCGGCTGAACTACACCCACGACGGCCTGACCCGCGTGCTCGTCACCGCGCCCGGCGCGCGGCCGCTGCTCCTGCTGCTCGCGGACAAGGCTACCGCGGCGACGTTCTGGCGTCAGGACACCGCGTCCGGCCCGGTGCTGGTCCGCGGCACCCACCTGGTCCGGACCGCGGCCGAGCAGTACGGCACCCTGAGCCTGACCGGCGACACCGGAACCGACGGCGCGTTCGAGGTCTTCGGCACGGCGAAAGCGGTGCTGTGGAACGGTTCCCGGGTGCCGGTGCAGTCGACTTCGAGCGGCAGCCTCAACGGAACGGCGCCGGCCGCGAAGGCCGTCACGCTGCCCGCCCTGACCGGTTGGAAGCACCAACAGGAGTCGCCGGAGAGCCAGGCGGCCTTCGACGACTCCGCGTGGCCGGTGGCGGACAAGGAAACCTCCAACAGCTCGACCGCGCTCGGCACGAAACCCGTCCTGTTCGCCGACGACTACGGCTTCCACACCGGCAACACGTGGTACCGCGGCCACTTCACCGGCGACGGGAAGCAGACCGGGATCACGCTGTCGAGCCAGAGCGGCGGCCCGGCCGGCGCGTTCTCGGCGTGGCTCAACGGCGCCTTCCTCGGCAGCTCGACCAGCCCGCAGCACACCTTCACCTTCCCGGCGGGGTCGCTGCGCCAGGGCGACAACGAGATCTCCGTGCTCACCGTGAACATGGGCCACGAGGAGGACTACGGCGCCAGCAACGGCAACAAGGCCGCCCGCGGGCTCACCGCGGCCCGGCTCACCGGCACCCCGCTGACGTCGGTGACCTGGCGGCTGCAGGGCGTCCGGGGCGGCGAAACCGGCCTGGACCCGGTGCGCGGGCCGCTCAACACCGGCGGGCTCTACGGTGAGCGCGCGGGCTGGTCGCTGCCCGGGTTCCCGGACCGCGGCTGGGCACCGGCGTCGCTCCCGGCGCAGGACACGACCCCCGGTGTCTCGTGGTACCGCACTGCGGCGGATCTGGATTTGCCGCGCGGCCAGGACACCTCGCTCGGCCTGACCATCACCGACGACCCGGCGCGGCAGTACCGCGCGCTGCTCTTCGTCAACGGCTGGCAGCTCGGCCAGTACGTGAACTACCTGGGGCCGCAGCACAGCTTCCCGATCCCCACCGGCATCCTGAACCCGAACGGCCGCAACACGATCGCCGTCGCGGTGTGGAACCTCGACGGCAGCACCGGCGGCCTCGGCACGATCGCCTGGACGAACTACGGCAGCTACCGCTCGCCGCTGACCGTCCGGCAGAACGCCTCGCCCGGCTACGACCCCGCGCGGTACGCGATGCCGCCGGCACCGACGGCCGGGGTGTCGCTGACCGCGCCGGACACCGCCTCGGGCGGCCAGGCGTTCACCGCGTCGGCGACCGTGCGGGTGCCCGCGGGCGCGCCGCCCGCCTTCGACGTCAAGCCGGCGCTCACCGCTCCGGCGGGGTGGACGGTCGGTGCCGCGTCGCCGCCTTCGGTACCGCGGATCGACAGCGGGAAGTCCGCCACATTCACCTGGGCCGTGACTCCTCCCTCCACTGTGGACACCGCCGCGCTGAAGGTCGCGGTGGCCTACCGGCAGGCGGGCCGCGCGGGCTCGGTGACCGGGGAACGGATCGTGGGGGCCGTTCCGCCGGCGCCGCCCGCGGGGCAGGTGGCCGTCGGCTCGCTGCCGTTCCTCACCGCCACGAACGGCTGGGGCCCGGTGGAACGCGACACGAGCAACGGCGAAGCGAGCGCGGGCGACGGCAAGCCGATGACCATCGGCGGCGTGGCCTACGGCAAGGGGCTCGGCGCCCACGCGGCGAGCGACGTCCAGCTCTACTTGGCGGGCGCCTGCACCCGGCTGACGGCGTCGGTGGGTGTCGACGGCGAAACCGGCACCGGCGGCAGCGTGAGCTTCAGCGTCTCGGCCGACGGCGTCACGAAGGTGACGACGCCGGTGGTCCGGGGCGGGCAAGCGGCGGTCCCGGTCGACGTCGACGTCACCGGAGCCCAGGTGCTCGACCTGGTGGTCTCCGACGGCGGCGACGGCAACGGCCAGGACCACGCCGACTGGGCGGTGCCGACGCTGACCTGCGGCACCCCGCCCAGCCGGTGAACCCGGGTGGCCGGGCTCAGGGCAGCACGAGGCGGACGGCGAGCGCGGTGATCACCGCGCTCGACACGAGCGCCGTCACCAGCCGGCCCCGCGGGCCGGTCAGGACCCGCCCGAGCAACGCGCCGCCGCCGGCCAGGGCGGCTTGCCAGCTCGCCGACGCGGCGAACGCGGCGAGCACGAACACCACCTGGTCGAGGACGGGGACGGTGTCCCCGGCGCGATCGCCGACCACCAGGGCGGTGAAGTAGACGACCGTGGCCGGGTTGACCAGCGTGATGCCGAGCAGGCTCAGGTAGGCGCGGCCGGGCGCGAGCGGCGTCACCGGCCGGGTGGCCGGTGCGCGGTGGGAGCGCACCGCACGCAGGGCGCCGTGGGCGGCGAGGACGATCAGGACGGCCGCCGAGGCCCACCGCAGCGGCCCGGCGACCGGGGCGATGACGCCCGCGATCGCGGCCCCGCCGAGCACGGCGACCAGTGCGTACACCCCGTCGGCGGTCGCGACGCCGAGCGCCGCGGCGAGACCGGTCCGGAGTGACGTGCGGGCGCTGAGGGCCACCAGATACGTCCCCACGGCGCCGACCGGGATCGCGATGCCGTAGCCGGCGACCAGGCCGGCGAGCAGCGCGGCGCTCACGGCGCCGAGGTGATCGACCCCCGCGGACGGCCCGGCTGCTGCTGGACCGGCGCGGTGGTCGCGGCGACGGTCGGCAGGAGCGGGGTGCGATACGTGGTCATGCGCAGATCGTGACCGCCGCGGTGGGGGAGGGCAACCGCATTTCCAGCCGGTGGGCTCCGGGGAGCTGTGCTTGAATCGGCCCCGGGGAGGCACGCGAGCGAGAGAGGGCTTTCACGATGCGGGTCGACCTGAGCGGGAAGACGGCACTCGTCACCGGCTCCACCCAGGGCATCGGCGCGGCGATCGCGGCGGGCCTCGCCGCGGCGGGCGCGCGGGTCGCGATCAACGGCCGCAGCGAGACCGGCGTCCACCAGGCCATCGCGCGGCTGCGCGAGGACCTGCCGGACGCGGACTTCCTGCCGGCTCCCGGCGACGTGTCCGAGGAGGCCGGCGCGGCCCAGGTGGTCGAAGAGGTGCCGGACGCCGACATCCTGGTCAACAACCTCGGCATCTTCGGCGCCCGGGAGCCGCTGGACATCACCGACGCCGACTGGCGGCACTACTTCGAGGTCAACGTCCTGGCCGCGGTGCGGCTCACCCGCGCGTACCTGCCGGGCATGACCGACCGGGGCTGGGGCCGGATCCAGTACATCGCCAGCGATTCCGCGATCGTCATCCCGGCCGAGATGATCCACTATGGAGTGTCGAAGACGGCGCTGCTCGGCGTGTCCCGCGGGTTCGCCAAGCACGCGGCCGGCACCGGCGTCACGGTCAACGCCGTGATCGCCGGGCCGACCCACACCGGCGGTGTGGAGGACTTCGTCTACGAGCTGGTGGACAAGGACCTGCCGTGGGAGCAGGCCCAGCGCGAGTTCATGAAGCAGCACCGCCCGCAATCGCTGCTGCAGCGCCTGATCGAGCCCGAGGAGATCGCCCACCTGGTGGTGTACCTGAGTTCGCCGTTCGCGTCGGCGACCACGGGTGCGGCCGTGCGGGTGGACGGCGGGTACGTCGACGCGATCGTGCCCTGAGCCGTCACGGCGTGACCGGGACGTTCGTCAGCCCCGAGCGGGCGTTCGTCACCGTGTTCGACGCGTACACCACGTTCGGGTTCGCCGCGCACTTCGACACGGAGCTGATCTTGATCGCGTAGGCGCCCACGCCGCCGAGGTCGGACTTGTTGCCGCGCCAGACGTTCCCGCAGCCGTTGTCGAACGACGGGCTCGTGCTCGTGTTGTGGTTCTCGTAGCCGTTGGCGAACGTGCCGGGCGGGGCGAACGTGCCCGTGTTGCCTTCGATCGTGTAGCCGATGCCCTTGACGTCGATCCAGGAGTCCGCCGAGTTCTGGCCGGTGATGCCGCGGCCGTCGAAGGTGTTGCCGCGGATGACGCCGTCGAAGGTGCCTTCCTTGACGTCGATCGGCTCGGCGGCGATGAACGGGCCGATGTGGTTGTCCAGCACCTGGATCCGGTCGCCGCGGTCGACGCCGCCGGTGTTGCCGTGGCAGCCCCAGTTGGAGTTGGCCGAGCCGAGGTAGACGCCTTCGCCGTAGCCGGGCTGCACCAGGCCGGTGTAGGTGATCGTGGAGTTCTTCAGCACGCTGTCGGCCGACGAGCGCCGGAAGTGCACGGCCTCTTCGTCGATGTGGTGGACGGTGACGCCGTCGATGGTGGTGTGCGGCGAGTTGTCCGCGACGATGCCCTTCTTCGAATCCTGCACGGTGAACCCGCGCAGGGTCCAGTAGGGCGCGTTCGCGAGCCAGAGACCGTAGCCGGAGTCCCAGCCGGCGGTGGGTACCGGGCAGTCGGGGGCGTCGCCGGAGGGGCCGTCGTTGATCAGGACGGCGTTCGCCGGGCCGGACAGCGTGATCGGCCGGGCCGCGGTGCCGGCTTTCGTGGTGACGAAGGAACCGCGGTAGGTGCCGGCGGCGAGCCGGATCGCCTGGCCCGGGACGGCGTTCGCCAGCGCGGCCTGGAGCTGGGCGGCCGTGGCGACGTCGACGGTGTCGCCCGCGGGCGGGGCGGTGGTGGTCGACGTCGGTGTCGTCGTCGTGGCCGGGGTGGTGGGGGTCGTGGTCACCTGGCCGCCGCCGTCGCACGGGGCGCCGTTGACGGTGCAGCCGGTGGGGAGGCCGGCGCCGCTGACGTTGAAGCCGAAGTTCTCGGTGCCGCCGGGCGGGACCGTGCCGTTGAAGCCGGCGTTGGTGAACCGGTAGTGCTGCCCGGCCTGCGTGCGGACGCTGCTCCACGAGCTGCTGACGGCCGTGCCGGCGGGCAGGTCGAATTCGACGGTCCAGCCGGTGGCGGTGGTGTCGCCGCGGTTGGTGATCGTGTAGCCGCCGCCGTAGCCACCGGTCCAGACCGACGTCCGGGCGAAGGCGGCCGAGAGTTCCGCCCCGGCGGCCCGGGCGGACGGTGGCCCGCCGAGGGCGGTGACGGCGAGGACGGTGGAAACACTGACGGCGCCGAGGAAAACGGCGCGGCGGGACGAGGGGCGTGGGGACACCGATGGCCTCCGGAACAGCGGAACCTGCGGAGGTGTGCGGCGGACACCCGGACGTTTCCTTTATAGGTCACCGGCCCGAGCGCAGTCAACAGGATGAACAATGGTCACGTATGTGAACGCTGGGGCCCGTAACACTTTCCGGTGACGCCGAGCTGAAGAGACGTTCGACGGGGCATTCTCCCCGGTGAATCCCTTGGCCCACAGGGGAAAGCTCGGCGGAAGGAGAGCACGATGAACACCCGGATCGCTTCTTGGGCCACGGCCGTTGCACTCACGGTTTCCGCGGTCGTCGCCGCGGCCACGCCGGCGTCGGCGGACATGGTGCCGGGCAGCTCGACCCAGTTCTACGCGTACTGCTCGGTCGACCTGCTGGGGGTGCCGGTCGCCTGCACGCAGACGGACCAGGCGCACGCGTCGCACGTCTGCCAGTACGTGGCGACCCCGCTCGGCCTGGGACTGGACTGCATCCAGCGTTCGACGGCCTGACCGGCCGGGCCGGAGGGGACCTTCCCGTCGCGGGCGGGGAAGGTTCCCTCCGGCTTTGGTACGGGATCGGGACATTCCTGGGTCACACCTGTCGAACATCCCCGACGAACCGGCGATCTTCCCCGGACAGAGTGATCGGGTGCGCACCTGGCGCACCCGGTACCCGGAGGAGACCGATGGCCCGCATCCGCATCCCGCCCCTGGCCGCGGGGATCGCCGCCGCCGTGGCCGTGGCGCTCGCCGCCGCCTGCTGGGTCGTCTTCCCGCCCGAGACCGCCGGCCGGGCCTTCGCCGCCCGTCCGGACGTCGACCTCCCGCTGCCGTGGCCCGCCGGGGGCCAGGCGAGCGTCGAAGTCCAGAACCTGGGCTCGCTCGGCAGCCGCGGTGAGCAGCGGCCGGTGCCGATCGCCAGCGTCACCAAGGTCATGACCGCCTACGTGGTGCTCAAGGACCACCCGCTCGGCCCCGGCGAGGCCGGTCCGGAGATCACCGTCGACGAGCAGGCCGAGGCGGAGTCGACCTCGGCCGAGGAATCGAGCGCGCCGGTCCGTGCGGGACGCCGGCTGAGCGAGCGGGACCTGCTCGCCCTGATGCTCGTCCCGTCCGGGAACAACGTCGCCCGGCTGCTCGCCCGGTGGGACGCCGGCAGTCAGGAAGCCTTCGTCGCGAAGATGAACCGCGAGGCCGCCGCGCTGGGCATGACCAGCACCACCTACACCGGCGCCAGCGGCGTCGAAGACTCGACCACGAGCACCGCGACCGACCAGCTGCGGCTGGCCCGCGAGGCGATGAAGAACCCGGTGATCCGCGCCATCGTCGCCACGCCCAGCCTGCGGATCGACGGCGTGCCGGGCACGGTCGTCAACACGAACACCCTGCTCGGCCGAGACGGCGTCATCGGGCTGAAGACCGGCTCGTCCACCGCGGCCGGAGGGGCGCTGATGTGGGCCGCGCGGGCCGGCAACGGTGCGCTGATCCTCGGCGTCGTCCTGCACCAGAACCCGGGTGGGTCGCCGGCCGCCGGGCTGCGGGCCGCCCTGGAGAACAGCGCGACGCTCATCGCCGCGATCCAGCGCGAGCTCCCGGCGGTCACCCGATGACCGCGACGACCGAGCGGCCGGCCGCCACCGGTGCGACGTGGCGGCGGGGGCGGGTCACCGCCGCCTTCGCCGTCCTGACCGCGCTGCTGCTGCTCGCGCACCCGCTGGTGCCCAACTGGGTGGGCAACGCGGGGAGCCTGCTGGAGACGTTCCTGCCCTGGACCGGCCTGCTCGTCGTGCCGCTGCTGGTCGCGGCCCTGGTCCGGCGCGCCCCGCTCGCGCTGGTCGCCCTCCTGCTGCCGGTGCTGGCCTGGGGCGGGTCCTTCGGCGGCCGGCTGTTCGACAAGCGCTCGCCGGGCGGGGACCTCACGGTCGTCTCGCACAACGTCAACGACGAGAACCCCGACCCGGCGGGCACCGCGCGCGCCCTGGCCGCGGCGGGCGCGCAGGTGATCGCGCTCGAGGAACTGAAGAAGTCCGAGGTGCCGAAGTACGAGGACGCCCTCGCGGCGGGCTACCCGTACCACTCGGTCCAGGGCACGGTCGGGGTCTGGAGCACCTACCCGCTGCGCGACACGCGGCCGGTGGCGATCATGCCGTGGACCCGCGCGCTGCGGACCACTGTGGACACTCCGAAGGGTCCGGTGGCGCTCTTCGTGGCCCACCTGCCTTCGGTGCGGGTCCGGCTCGACGCCGGGTTCACCGCGAACGGCCGCGACGAGGCGATGGGCCTGCTGGCGGACGCCGTCGCCGCGGAATCCGCGCCGCGGACGGTGCTCGTCGGCGATTTCAACGGCACGGCGGACGACCGGGCGCTCGCGCCGATCACCGCCCGGATGCAGGCCGCGCAGGACGAAGCGGGCGACGGTTTCGGCTTCACCTGGCCGGCCGGCCTGCCGCTGGCGCGGATCGACCAGGTCTTCGTGTCGGGGGTGCGCCCGGTCGCGGCCTGGACGTTGCCCGCGACCGGCAGCGATCACCTGCCCGTCGCCGCCACGGTGGCGTTCTGACCCCGGGGCCGGGAGTCGTCGAAGGGGTGTGGTAAGCGCCCCGCGGGAGGCGCGAACATGCCGTTGAACACCGGGCGGTGCTGACGGGCGGTGAATTTCAAACGACGCTCCGCGCAGGTCGCGCCGTCGAATTCGTCGGCGGGCCGAGGTGAAGGGCGCGTGACTAGACCGTTACGCGACCCGGGGTTGACCCCGTGGGTGTTATCGCTAACACTAACTCCTCGTCGTCACCGGAACAGGTGACGCAGACCATGTCGGAGCGGACGGAAGGGGACGCCGGTGGCCGAACGACCCCGCTCCGGCGGCCCCGTCAAGGCGACCGCCGCCGGGACGCGGCAGCCCAGCCTGACCGACGTCGCGGGCGTGGCGGGCGTGTCCCACATGACCGTGTCCCGGGTGATCAACGGGACCGGCCCGGTGCGCCCCGAGACCCGGGCCCGGGTGCTCGCGGCCATCGAGGAACTGGGCTACCGGCCGAATTCGGCGGCCCGGGCGCTGGTCACCGGGCGGACCGGCACGCTCGGCGTCGTCGCGCTCGAGTCCAATCTGTACGGTCCGGCCAGCACGCTGTACGGCATCGAGAACGCCGCCCGGGAAGCCGGGTACGCGATCACCATCTCGAGTGTCAGCCGGCCGGGCCGGTCGTCGATCGCGGACGCGGTGGAGAACCTGCGCCGCCAGGCGGTCGAGGGCGTCATCGTGATCGCCCCGCACGTCAGCGCGGGCCGGGCGCTCGAAGCCGCGCCCGCGGACTTCCCGGTCGTCGCGGTCGGCGGCGGGGAGGCGGCACCGGTGCCGGTCATCTCCGTCGACCAGCGCGACGGTGCCCGCCGGGCCACCGAGCACCTCCTGGCGCTGGGCCACCGCATGGTGTGGCACATCGCCGGGCCGGAGGACTGGCTGGAGGCCCGTGACCGCGAGCTCGGCTGGCGGGAAACCCTGGAACGCCACGGCGTCGGGGCCCCGCGGGTGATCCGCGGCGACTGGAGCTCGCGCTCCGGGTACGAGGCGGGGCGATCCCTCGCCAAGGAAAAGGATCTGGACGCCGTCTTCGCCGGCAACGACCAGATGGCACTGGGCTTGCTGCGCGCGTTCGCCGAAGCGGGCATCTCGGTGCCGCGGGACGTGCGCGTGGCGGGCTTCGACGACGTCCCCGAGGCGGCGTACTTCACGCCGCCGCTGACGACGGTGCGCCAGGACTTCATCGAAGTCGGACGGCGTACGTTCGGCCTGCTGGCCGGGCGGATGGACGGAGGCGACCGGCACGCGCGCGCCCTGGTCGTCCCCGAGTTGATCGTGCGCGAGAGCACCGGACCGCGGTAGCGCGGCGGCCGGCGGGGGCCTGGTGGTTCCCGAGGGATTGTTAGCGCTAACACGCACCAGAGATCTCCACCCGAGTAGTCCCCACCCAGGTTTTCCCACTGATCATCGTCGATCGAGGAGTGAACGTGCTGAAGAAGCGATGGGCCGCCGCGGCGGCCGCGGCGGCCGGACTCGTGCTGCTCACCGCCTGCGGGAGTGGCGGTTCGTCCGGCGGTTCGTCCGGCGGGGCCGTCACGCTCGGCTTCGCCCAGGTGGGCGCCGAGAGCGGCTGGCGGACGGCGAACACGAAGTCGATCCAGGAGTCCGCCAAGACCGCCGGGATCGAGCTGAAGTTCTCCGACGCGCAGCAGAAGCAGGAGAACCAGATCTCCGCGATCCGCTCGTACATCCAGCAGAAGGTCAAGGTCATCGCCTTCTCGCCGGTCGTCGAGTCCGGCTGGGACACCGTCCTGAAGGAAGCCAAGACGGCCAACATCCCGGTCATCCTCACCGACCGCGCGATCGACTCGCCGGACAAGTCGCTCTACAAGACCTTCCTCGGCTCCGACTTCGTCGCCGAGGGCAAGAAGGCGGGGGAGTGGCTGACCAAGGAGTTCGGCAGCGCCACCGGCCAGGTGAACATCGTCGAGCTGCAGGGCACCACCGGCTCGGCCCCGGCGAACGACCGCAAGAAGGGCTTCGCGGACGTCATCGCGGCCGACCCGAAGTACAAGATCGTCGCCTCGCAGACCGGTGAGTTCACCCGCGCCAAGGGCAAGGAGGTCATGGAGGCCTTCCTGAAGTCCCAGCCCAAGATCGACGTCCTCTACGCCCACAACGACGACATGGCCCTCGGCGCCATCGAGGCCATCGAAGCCGCGGGCAAGGTCCCGGGCAAGGACATCAAGATCGTCTCCGTGGACGCGGTCAAGGACGGCATGCAGGCGCTGGCCGACGGCAAGATCAACCACATCGTCGAGTGCAACCCGCTGCTCGGCCCGCAGCTGATGGACCTGGTCAAGAAGGTCGCCGCCGGCGAGCAGGTGCCCGCCCGCATCGAGACCCAGGAAACCGAGTTCGACCAGGCGTCGGCCAAGGCCGCGCTGCCGCAGCGCCAGTACTGATCCTCGCCCCCGCGTCCACCCCGGAGCACACCAAATGCCTGAACCGCAGCCCATGGTGCGGATGAGCGGTATCCGCAAGGAGTTCCCCGGCGTCCTCGCCCTCGACGGGGTCGACTTCCGGATGTACCCCGGCGAAGTCCACATAACCTCCCGCAGGCCAAGATCTACACCGGTTCGTGCGCGGTGTCGGCGCGGGTCCGGCCGGTGTGGGAGGTGCCCGACCCGCTGTCCCTCGACCT
>NZ_JBSFNC010000128.1:0-26537 GCF_053586895.1 Amycolatopsis sp. NPDC003731
CCCTGACCTGTGGAAACAGGTCAGGGCGACCGGGTCACGCCGGGTTGGCGGCGTGGGTCAGGGTCTGCCACGCCACGAACAGGTTGTTCGAGCCCGCCGGGCGCTGGCGCTCGGTCAGCGTCTGCGTGTTCGTCATCGCGATGCCCAAGCGTGTGTTCAGCGCGTTGAAGCCCACCTCCGTCACCGGGCCGAGGCCGAGGTTCAGGTGTCCCGAACACAGCCAGGACGGCACCGCCGCGCCGAGCTGGTACTTCGCCTGGAAGCCCAGGGCCTGGCGCAGGCGCGTGCCGATCTCCGTCGAGTAGACGTCCTCGCCCTGGATGCGGAGCGTTTCCGCCACGTCCGCGATCGCCGCTATTCCGTAGCCCGTGTGGGTGAAATCGCGGCAGGTTTCCTGGGTCAGGCCGTCCACGAACGTCGATTGGCCCTGCCAGTAGCCGACGATCTGGTCGCGCGAAGACAGCCCGCTGCCCGGGACGGTCTTCGGGAGCGCGCCGTCGGACGACAAATACACGTAAGCCGCGACGCGGTTGCGGTAACGGGTCACCGCCTTGTCGTAGCTCGCCTTGTCCTCCAGGAACACCGAGATGCCGACCGCCGCCTCCATCATGGACAGTTCCCAGTTGCCGTTGCTGTTGCTGCCGTTGATCACCTTGTTCAGGTACACATTGCGCAGCATCGTCGCGAACCGGCCCGCATTCGGCCAGCTCGAATACGTGTACTTGATGATCTCCGCCGCGCGTGGCCACGACGAGCCCGCCCAGCCCGTTTGCAGCGGGGCGTTGCTGTTCGTGTGGCTCGTGATCACCGCCGACCACGCGTCCATCAACGCGATCGATTTCTGCGCGTACCGCGCGTCGCCCGTGATGTACCAGATCAGCGCGTCCGTGTACGCCGCGATCGCGTCTTCGCGCTCGTCCGTGCAGCCGTAGTTCGGGTTCGAATACGAGCCGCATTCGACCACCGCGCGCGGTTTCGGGGTCCGCGAGAGCGAGGCGTACGAGCTGGCCCGAGCCTGGTCGTACGCCGCCTTCCACGGCTGGGCGCCGGCGTTCACCTTGGCCTTGACGAAGTCCAGCTGCGGACGGCTCACCAGCACGCCCGGATGGGTGAACGCCGCCGGGGCGGCCGGAGCCGGGGTGGCCAGCACCCCCAGGAGCAGGGGGACCAGCGCGAGGACCTTGCGGAAGCGGGACATGGCTCTCCTCGAGACGACGGTGTCTGGGGGCGCGCGCCGGCTCAGTGTCATGGTCCAGACCACCGCGGGTCAAGCTTTTCTTTGTGTCCCAAAGAAAGTGTTCAGCCCGCTGAACAGGATGTTCAGCGGGCTGAACGGAACCTCAGCCGAGCCCGGCACTCACCGCGTTCAGCAAGGCGCCGGTGTCGCCCGACATCTCCCACGCCATCACGCCGAGCAGCCCGCGCGACTTGAGCCACGTCGTCTTCAGCCCGATCGACCAGGCGTCGTCGAACGTCCACCACTGCCCGCCGTTGCCCGTGTAGCACGACGTCGCGACGGCGGCCGTGTCGTGGTGGACCGTGCAGCCCGGCACGCTCGCCACCAGGTTCGCGTACCCGCGCGTGCCCGCTTCCTCGGCGAACTGGCCCGGTGCCGCGCCGGTCGCGGACTGCCACTCGCCGCTCTTCCCGCCGTCGGCGACGCCCTGCCAGCCGCGGCCGTAGAAGGCCAGGCCGAGCGTCAGCCGCCGTGGATCGACACCGGCGTTCGTGTACGCATTGATCGCGCTTTCCGCACTGAAGTGGAAGTTGTACGGGTCATCCGCGTCGGCGTACAGGTTGCCCTGGTGGCCGGTGCGGTTCGGCTCCCACGAATTGTCGCTGCCCGCGCCGTGGAAGTCGTAACCCTGCACGTTCGCGACGTCCAGGTAATTGAAGATCTTGGAAACGTCCCAGCCCGAAGCGACCTTGGCCGGGTCGGCCGGCGTGAACGCGTGCAGCTGGTACCGCTTGCCGGTGGTCGCGCCGTAGGCGTCCATCTGCGTGCGGAATTCCGCCAGCAACGCGGTCAGATTCGCTTTGTCGTTCGGGCTCCAGTGGTTCCCGGGGTGGCCGTCGGCGCTGCCGGGCCATTCCCAGTCGACGTCGATGCCGTCGAAGATGCCCGCCGCGGTGCCCGGCCCGCCCGCGCCGCCGTACGGCGCGATGTTGCCCTTGAGCCAGGTGTCCACACAGGACGAGACGAACTTCTTGCGCGACGCGTCGGTGGCCGCGACGTCCGAGAAGTACTTCGAATACGTCCAGCCGCCGAGCGAAACCAGCACCTTCAGGTTCGGGTGCTTCGCCTTGAGCTTCTTGAGCTGGTTGAAGTTGCCGCGCAGCGACTCCCAGCCGGTGTCGGCCACGCCGTCGACGGACTGCGCCGCCGCGAACGGCCGCGAGTAGTCGGCCTCGGCGTCACCGGCGCCGTCACCCTGGTTGGGGTCCTGCGGGTTGGCCGTCGTGCCCTTCGTGACCCCGGACAGGCAGGTCAGGTTCACCGGATCGATGTTCTCGAACGCGTACAGCAGATGCGTCAGCTTCGAAGCCGCGCCCGAGGTTTCCAGGTTCTTCACGAAGTACTGGCGCCCGTAGATGCCCCACTGCACGAAGTACCCGACCTTCGCGTACCCCGAGACGATGTCGCCGGTCCGGGCGGTCACCGCGGCGCTCGGCGCCGACACGTTGTCGTAGCCGTCGCGGGCGCGGACGGTGAAGGTGTACGAAGTGGACGGTGCCAGCCCGGTCACGACCGCCGACGTGGTGGTCACCGTCGCGGCCAAAGCGGACCCGCGGTAGACGTCGTAGCTGACCACGCCGGTGTTGTCCGTCGACGCCGTCCAGGCCAGGGAGATGCTTCCGGAGTCGGCGGCCGTCGAGCGCAATCCGGACGGCGCGGACGGCGCCTGCGTGTCGTCGGCCGGGTTGTTCGTCGTCACGGCCAGGGAAGTGCTCGCCGGGGACGTGTTCCCCTTGGCGTCCTTGGCTTTCACCGTGAACGAATAGGCGGTGCCCGGGGTGAGCCCGGAGATCGTGGCGCTCGTCCCGGTCACCGACGCGGCCAGGGAGGCACCCTGGTAGACGTCGTACCCGGTCACCGGAAGGGAACCGGCCGCGGAAGCGTTCCACGCCAGCGCGACGGTCTTGGTCGTCTTCGCGACCAGCCGCAGGTTCGCCGGCGCGCCCGGCGGGGTGTCCGGTGAACCGTCGCAATTGGCGTTGTCGACGCGGCACTGCGTCGGCGTTGCGGCGGCGCTGAGCCGGAAGGTCGGGCTGTACGGGTAGGTGTTGCGGCCCGGCGCCAGCGTGGCGATGTAGTACGCCGGCGTCAGCGTGACCTGGGTGCCGTTCTGGGTCACCGTGCCGTTTTCGCCGGTCGAGGCGGTGATCCCGGCGGGCAGCGTGAAGGTGATCGCCCAGTTGCTCACCGACGCGGTACCGGTGTTGGCGACGGTGTACGTGCCGGTGGTGCCGCTCATCGCCAGGGTGGCGGTCAGCGAACCGGCTGCGGCGGCGGGTGGCGCGAGCGCCGCGGTGCCGCCGAGCGCGATGAGCAAGGCGGCGAGTGCGGAGCGTAGTCGTGCGGGAGTGCGTCTCATGGCGGTTCTCCAAGCGGCACGAGGCGGGGACAACGTGGTCTAGACCACATCGAATGTAACCCGGTGCGAGGAGAACCGCGCACGCCCGAACGGCGGCAACCGGTGTCCGAACGGACGGTTAACGCCCCGAGAAGGTCGCTTTCCCCGGTCCGTCGGCGAGGAACGACTTCACGGCGTTGCGGAGGTCTTCGGTCTCGAAGAGCTCGGCCGCGATCGTCGTGATGTGCGCGTTCGCCTCGGGAACACCGCCGGCGGCGAAGTGGTCGAGCACGCGCTTGGTCGCCGCGTGGGCGCGCGTCGGTCCCTCGGCGAGCCGCCGGGCGAACGCCCGCGCCGCGTCGTCGAAGCCCTCGCTCGGCAGGACGCGGTTGACGACGTTCCAGCGCTCCAGCGTCGCGGCGTCGTAGGTGTCGCCGGTCATCACGAACTCCTTGGCGCGCCCGGCACCGGCCCGCGCGGCGAGCCGCTGGGTGCCGCCCATGGTCGGCGTCAGGCCGACGACCTTCTCGACCAGCCCGAACTTCGCGCGGTCGGCGGCGAGGATGATGTCGCAGGCGACGGCCACCTCGAACGCCCAGGTCAGGCACAGGCCGTGCGCGGCGAACACGGTCGGGAACGGCAGTGCCGCGATCCGGTCCGGCACCGCCAGCATCTCGTCGAAGAGGACCTTCGCCTCGGCCGGCGAGCCCTGGGCGTCGAACAGCGAGACGTCGACACCACCGCTGACGATCTTGCCTTCGGCGCGGATCAGCAGGGCCCGCGCGGGTCCGGCCTCCAGCTCACCGATCGCCGAGGACAGGTCGGACTGCAGCGAAGCCGTGTAGAGGTTCAACGGCGGAGCGTCGACGGTCAGGACGGCGAGCCCGCCGTCACGATCGAGGCGGACCTGCTGAGTCATGTTCACCCTGCTTCTTCGGCTTCGACGATGTCGTCCCAATACTGCTGGGCCTCGGGGCGCCAGTCGACGTGTTTGTGATGGAACAGTTCCGCCGCTTTCGTCCCGCTCCACCTCGCCGGCAGCAGCTCGGCCGGCAGCTGCGGGTCGAGGAAAGGGAACCGCCGCCACTCGTGGACGAGCTCGGTCTGCGCGCGCAGCACCGCGCGGCCACCGGTCGGGTGCAGGCCGGTGAAGCGGTCGATGAAGTCCTCGTAGCGGTCCTTCAGCTCGGTCAGGTCCCAGGACCGGGCGACCATCGACTCCTGCTCGCCGACCTCGCCGTAAGCGGCGGTGAACGACATCGCCTGCGCGTCGAGGCCGAGGTCGTTGACGATCTGCTGCGCCTCCCGCTGGCGGGTCAGGTCCGGGCTGACCCACACCCCGGCGACCGGCGAACCGAAGCCCGCCCAGGTCAGCCGCGTGCGCAGCCGGTGCCGCAGGTCGCGCTTGGCCTCCGGGACGGAGACGATCAGCATCAGCCACTGGCCGTTCCAGCGGCGTTCCTCGCGGCCGAACGCGTAGATCCGGTCGGCGCCCTCGGTCAGCAGGCGGCGCCCCGGCGGCGTCAGCGACCAGCGCACGCGGCGCCCGACGCGCTCGGAGACCACCCAGCCTTCGGCGGCGGAGCGGGCGAGCGCCTGCCGCGCCGACTTCTCCTCGATGTCGAGGATGCCCAGGACCTCGACGAGCATCGACGTCCAGACCGGCTTGTCGCGCGGCAGCGCGTACTCGCCGAGGACGGTCATCAGCAGCGACCGCGCGCTGGCGTGACTGACCTCGCGCCGCCGGCTCACCGTCGGCCGGGGCGCGGACGGACGGCCTTCCCTCGGCTTCGGCCTGCGGCCGAGGGTGACCGGGGGAGCGGGCTCGCCCATGCTGTTTCACCGACCTCACTGCGCTGGGGACTGACAACCGAACAGGGTACCCACAGTGAGTGATCAAAGCGCCACGGGACACACACTGTCGGTGGTTTTGACCTTGATCTGACAGTTCACCACGAGGTCGTAGACTCGGCTACCTCATGAGCGCAACTCTCGTCGCGAAGGACCTGGCCGCGGGCCACGGTGACCGCATTCTCTTTTCCGGCCTCGATCTCGTGGTGGCACCCGGCGACGTCGTCGGTCTGGTCGGGGTCAACGGCGCCGGCAAGTCGACGCTGCTGCGGACCCTCGCCGGCCTCGCCAAGCCGGACAGCGGTGAAGTTCGCCTGAACCCGCCGGCCGCGACGGTCGGCCACCTGCCGCAGGAGCCTGAACGGCGCGAAGGCGAGTCGGTGCGGGCGTTCCTGGCGCGCCGCACCGGCGTCTCGGCGGCGCAGGCGGACCTCGACGCGGCGACGTCGGCTCTCACCGACGGCGCAGCGGGCGCGGACGACCAGTACGCGGCGGCCCTGGACCGCTGGCTGGCTCTCGGCGGCGCCGACCTCGACGACCGGGCCGCCGAAGTGGCCGCCGACCTCGGCTTGGCCGTGGACCTGGACCAGCCGATGACCTCCCTGTCGGGCGGCCAGGCGGCCCGGGCGGGGCTGGCGTCGCTGCTGCTCAGCCGCTACGACGTCTTCCTGCTCGACGAACCGACGAACGACCTCGACCTCGACGGCCTGGCCCGCCTGGAGCAGTTCGTGTCCGGCCTCCGAGCGGCGACGGTCCTGGTGAGCCACGACCGCGAGTTCCTGGCCCGCACGGTCGACCGCGTCGTCGAGCTGGACCTGGCCCAGCAGCAGGTGAACGTCTACGGCGGCGGGTACGAGGCGTACCTGGAGGAGCGCGAGGTCGCGCGCCGGCACGCGCGTGAGGAGTACGAGGAGTACGCCGACACGAAGGCGTCCCTGGAGGCACGCGGGCGGATGCAGCGGGCGTGGATGGAGAAGGGCGTGAAGAACGCCCGCCGGAAGCAGCCCGACAACGACAAGGCGGCGCGCAAGTTCCGCACCGAGGCAACGGAGAAGCAGGCGTCGAAGGCGCGGCAGACCGACCGCATGATCGAGCGGCTGGAGGTCGTCGAGGAGCCGCGCAAGGAATGGGAGCTGCGGATGGAGATCGCCGCGGCCCCGCGGGCGGGAGCGGTGGTCGCGACGCTGCGGGGAGCGGTGGTCCGGCGCGGCGGATTCACGCTCGGGCCGGTCGACCTGCAGATCGACTGGGCGGACAAGGTCGCCATCACGGGCGCGAACGGATCCGGCAAGTCAACGCTCTTGGCGGCAATGCTGGGCCGGGTCCCGCTGTCCGACGGCGCCGCGTCCCTGGGCCCGGGTGTGGTGGTCGGCGAGGTCGACCAGGCGCGGCGGTTGTTCCTGGGCGATGTTCCGCTGGCTTCGGCGTTCGCTCGGGAGGTGCCTGAGTTCGCCGACGCCGAGGTCCGGACTTTGCTGGCCAAGTACGGCCTCAAGGCCGCGCACGTGCTCCGATCCGCCGCGACGCTATCGCCGGGCGAGCGGACGCGGGCCGCACTGGCGTTGTTGCAGGCGCGCGGCGTGAATCTCCTGGTCCTGGACGAGCCGACCAACCACCTGGACCTCCCGGCCATCGAGCAACTCGAGGCGGCGCTCGACAAGTACCCGGGGACGTTGCTCCTGGTGACACACGACCGCCGCATGCTCGACGCGGTGCACGTGACGCGCCGGCTGGTGGTGGAGGAGGGCAAGGTCAGCGAGCAGTGATCTGCGACGCTGCTGGTGCTCACGTTTTGGAGCAGTGCTCTCGTATCGGGACACCGCTTCGGTCACCGTTGTGAGCGGTGCTCTCGTTTTGGAGCGCCGCTTCGGGATTGGTTGTGAGCAGTGCTCTCGCGGGTGAGCGCTGCTTTGCTGTTGTGTGAGCAGTGCTCTCGAAAGCGATTGGCGCTCCTTGAACTTGCGTGAGCAGTGCTCTCGAATTTGAGCACCGCTTCGCCTTTGCGGTGAGCGGTGCTCACCACCGTGAGCGGCGCTCTCCAAGGTGAGCGGCGCTCTCCGAATGGGTGCGCCCGTCGTTGCTGGTTTGAGAGCGGTGCTCTTAAGTCGGAGCGGTGCCCGCGTCAGTGGGTGAGCGGGGATCTCAAAAGAGAGCAGTGCTCTGCGATGTCACCATCTGCCCTAATGGGGATGTGAGCAGTGCTCTCGGGCGAGAGCACTGCTCACCCTTTCGTCGCCCCGCCAGTCAAGCCCTTCACGAACTGTTTCTGCAACGTCAGGTAAAAAATCAGCACCGGCAGCGTCGCCAGGAACATCAGGGCGAACACGCTTCCCAGGTCCGCCTGGTACTGGCCGATCGAGCGGTAGATGCCCGTCGTGATCGTGGTGCCCTGGCTGGGGCCGAGGATGATCAGCGGGTCGATGAAGTCGTTCCAGATCCAGACGCCCAGGAAGATCAACACCGAGGCCGTTGCCGGGCGCAGCAGCGGGAACACCACTCGCCAGAACACCTGCATGCGGCTTGCTCCGTCGAGCAGGGCCGCCTCCTCCAGTTCCACCGGGACGCCGCGGATGAAGCCCGTGAACACGAACACCCCGAAGGGCACGTAGTACCCGACGTTGAACAGGATCAGGCCCTGGAGGGTCGCCATCAGGTGGGTCACGCGCAGGACGTCGGTGATCGGGATCAGGATCACCTGGGGCGGGATCATCAAGCCGGCCAACAGAACGAGCGTGAGGACCTTTGTCCAGCGCTTGGCCGAACGGGCCAGGTAGTGACCGAGCATGGCCGACAGCACCGTCAGGACCAGGATCGACAGCACCGTCACCACGATGCTGTTCGTCAAGCTGACCCAGAACAGGCCGTCCGGGCGGGTCAAGACCGCGTGGATGTTCGACAGCGTCGGCGGGATCGGCAGGGACGCCGGCTCCTTGGCGATCAGCTCGCCCTGCTTGAACACGTTCGCCAGCACCAGATACAGCGGGACGAAGAACACCGCGCTGACGAGCAACGCCACCGCGGGGCGCACCAAAGACCGCGACCGGATCACAGGTCCACCTCCCGGCGGCGGAGGAAGTTCAGCACCACCGTCGTCACCAGGGCCACGATCACCAGCATCACCACGGCCATCGCGGACGCGTAACCGACGTGGTTCGAATCGAAACCCGTCTGCAGGACGTCGAAGGCGATCGTCGCCGTGGCGCCGGAACCCGGGCCGCCGTTGGTGATCACCTTGACGTAGTCGTACGTCTTGAACGCCGAAATCAACAGCACCACCGTGTTGATCGTCAGCGACGGCGCCAACAGCGGCCAGGTGACCGCCCGGAAGCGGCGCACCGGACCCGCGCCGTCGATCTCCGCCGCCTCCAGCAGTTCCGCCGGCACGCCCTGGAGACCCGCCAGATACACCACGACGCAGAACCCGAGCATCTGCCAGCACACGATCGAGGCCACCGAATACAGGGCCACGTCCGGGTCGGACAGCCAGCCCGGCGGATTCGCGACACCCAATGCGCGCAGCAGGGAATTCAACGGTCCGCGGTCGTCGAGCAAGCGGGACCAGACGATCGACACCACCACCGAACTGAGGATCACCGGCGTGAAGAACACGCTGCGCAAAGCGTTGTACAGCCAGCCCTTCCGGTCCAGCAGCAGCGCCACGCCCAACCCCAGCACATTGGGCACGATCACCACGATCAGCGTCAGGATCGTGGTCACCTGCAGCGCCGTGAGGAACTGCGAATCGGTGAACAACAGGCGGTAGTTGTCGAAACCGACGAACTTCACCGGCGGGTTGAACGGGTTGTAGTTCGTCAGGCTGTAGCCGAAGCTGATCAGGATCGGCGCCATCACGAAACACAAGTACACGAGCACACCCGGCGCGCCGAACGACGCGAAGTGCGCCAGCCGCGGCAGGATCGGGCGGCGCCGGCGGCGGGGCCGGGCCGTGGCCGAGGGCGGGGAGGGGCGGGAAATGACGGCGGTCAAGGACGTCAGCCCGCCTTCGCCCACTCGGTGTCCAGGAACGCGCACGCGTCGGCCACCGACTTGCGGCCGGTGATGACGTCCTGGGCGGCCTGGTCGACCTTGTCCTTCATCCCGGGCAGCAACCCGTCGTCGGCGGTCTCCCAGCGGAACGCGTGCACCACGGCGTTCTGCTGCACCGCCTGCGCGTACAGGTCGTAGCCGGCCTTGAACGTCGGCCCGACGCCGGGCGGCGGTGTGTAGCCCTTGATCGCCGGGAACAGGCCGTCCGCCTTCACCGAGGCGTCCAGCTGGTCCTTGTCGAGCTGGAAACCGAGCGCGAACTTGCGGGCGGCGTCGAGGTTCGCGGCCTTGGCGTTGACGATCATCCCGCCGCCGGTGTAGGCCGGGACGACCAGCTTGCCGTCCTCGGAGGGGAAGTTGAAGATACCCACCTCGAAGTCGTGCTTCTTCGAGTCGGCGTTGGCGGCGAACCAGTTGCCCATCGGGTACATCGCGCTCTGGCCGTCCAGGAACGCCTGCTCGGTCGCCGCGTAGTCGCGCGACACGCTCGTCTTGTCCACGTACCCCTTCGCCGCGAGGTCGGCGAGCTTCGCGAACGCGTGCTGGAACGCGGGGTCGGCGAACTTCACCTTGTCCTGGCGCCGCTGGGTGAGCCAGTCCGGCATCGTGTTGTAGACCTCGGTGCTGACCAGCCCCGACAGGATCATCGACGACGGGAAGCCGTCTTTGCCGCCGCCGATGGTGAACGGCGAGAAGCCCTTTTCCTTGAGCTTGCCGGCGTCGGCGACGAGCTCGTCCCACGTCTTCGGCGGCGCCGCGATGCCCGCGTCGGCGAACATCTTCTTGTTGTAGTAGATCGGCGGGATGGTCTGCGTGTTCGCCGGCAGCTGGTAGTACTTGCCGTTCACCGGGTTGGCCTGCGGGAACTGGAAGTCCTTCAGCTCCTCGGGCGTCCACGCGTAGAGGTTGCCCGCTTCGGCGAAACCGGCCGAGTCGACGGCGATCATCACGTCCGGGAACTGGCCCGATTGCAGCAGCTGCTTCGCGTACGACGTCCGCCCGTCGGCGGTCGGCGCGACGAGCTTCTTGACCTTGATGCCCGGGTTCTTGTCCGTGACGCGCTTGATCGCCGCGTCCCAGTAGGCCGGCGTGAGGTTCGGGGTTTCGAACGTCAGGAAGGTGATCTCCGCGTCGCCGCCGCTGCCGGTGTTCGAGCCGACCGAGCACGCGCTCACCGCCAGGAGCACCGCCGCGCCCAGCGTCAGGGACCTTCTCATGTCCAAGCCACCTTCCACCATATGTGATGTATGACGCATTTGATCGGACGTATTCGTCGATGTCAAGCGCCAGGCGGCCACGAAACCGCAAGAAAGCCGAGATAGATCAGATCTTTACGCGATCGAGTCGAACGACAGTGCTGGCGAAGTCGCCGGCCGGCAACGCCAGCGGGAGGCCGTGGGAAAGAAGCACCGCGCCGCTGTGCGTCCGGCCGGAATCCGGGTCGAGGTACCGCGCGGCCGGGTCGAGGCCGTCCAGCCGCAGCGGCCGCTCCGGCGCGTTGAAGTGCGCGGACTGCCGGTAGGCGAACACGACCGCGCGATCGCCGTGGACGTACTGCAAAGCGGTGACGCCGTCGTCGACCGGCGGCCGCAGCCGGTACAGCGCGCCGTGCTGCACCGCCGGCCGGATGTCCTTGTACCGCGCGACGAGCTCGCGGGCGAGCTCGAGGTCGCCCGCGGGCCAGCGCACGATGTCGCCGCCGAGGCCGAGCACGCCGGCCATGGCGACGTGGAAGCGGAACTGCAGCGGCACCGACCGGGCCGTCACGAAGCCGGGGTTGTCGGTGACCCACGCCGACATCGCGCGGGCCGGGTAGAGCTGCCCGTAGCCGTGCTGGATCCGCAGCCGGTCGAGCGCGTCGGTGTTGTCGGAGGTCCAGACCTGGTCGGTGCGGGCGAGCACGCCGAGGTCGATCCGGCCGCCGCCGCCCGCGCACGACTCGATCCGCAGGCCCGGGTGGTCCGCGCGCAGCCGGTCGAGCAGCGCGTACACCGCGTGGGTGTGCTCCACCCACAGCCGGTCCTGGTCGGGTTCGCCCGGCCAGCCCGCTTCGCTGAACGGCCGGTTCATGTCCCACTTGAGGAAGTCGATGCCGTGCGAGCCGACCAGCCGGTCCAGCCACTCGTGCGCCCACGCGGCGACGTCCGGGCGGGCGAAGTTGAGCACCAGCTGCCGCCGCAGCTCCGAGCGGCGCCGGTGCGGGTGGTGCAGCACCCAGTCCGGGTGGGCGCGGTACAGGTCGCTGTCCGGGTTGACCATCTCGGGCTCGACCCAGATGCCGAACCGCATGCCGAGCCCGTGCACGGCGTCGACCAGCGGCTTGAGCCCGTCGGGGAAGCGGGTGCGGTTCACCTCCCAGTCGCCGAGGCCGGCGTGGTCGCCGGTGCGGGCGCCGAACCAGCCGTCGTCCATCACGAACAGCTCGACGCCGAGCGCCGCCGCCCGCTCGGCGAGGGCGCGCTGGCCCGCCTCGGTGACGTCGAATCCCGTGGCCTCCCACGAGTTGTAGAGCACCGGGCGCAGCTCTTCCGGGTGCGGCAGGACGTGCGCGAGGACGTAGGCGTGCCACGCCCGGCTCGCCGCGCCGAACCCGCCGTCGGTGTACAGCCCGGCGGACACCGGGGTGGTCAGCGGCCGTCCGGGCCCGACGCGGTGGACGACGCCGTCCTGGCCGAAGCCGCCGCTCACCGTCAGCCGCCCGGTCGACGACCGGGTGGTGGTCAGCCGCCACGACCCGCTCCACGCCAGCGCGACGCCGTAGACCTCGCCGTGGCGCTCGGTCGCCGTGCCGTCGTCGACCATCACCCAGGGATTGGCGTGGTGCCCGGTGATCCCGCGCCGGCTGGCGAAGACGGTTTCGCCGTGGGGTGCGAAGCCGCGCTGCAGCTGGGTTTCCGCGGCCCAGCGACCGGTCGCGTGGCTGAGCCGGTAGTCCTCGAAGACCGGCAGCGCCCAGGTGGCCGAGTCGGCCCGGACGACCTCGACGTCGGTGTCCGCGCTCAGCTCGGTCCAGCGTTCGAGGACATCACCGCGCAGCCGGTAGTGCAGGGTGATCCGCAGCGGGTAGTGCCGGTCGGCGAAAACCAGCCGCAGGTGATCGGCGGTGGCTTCGTGGGAGGAGAACCGCCATTCGAGGGCCCGCGTCCCGTCGGCGAAGCGGACCTGCAGGGCCGGTGTCCAGTACCGGGTCCCGCCGTCGGCGGCGAGTTCGGCGAGGCCCTCGTTCGGGTCGTTGAAGCCGTCCCACCAGGGCAGCGTTTTCCCGGTCAGCTCGACGACGTCGGCATCGGACAGCGCCGGGCCCCAGTAGACGTGCACCGGGACGTCGTCCTCGTCGAGCCGCAGCGCGTACGTGCTCGATTCCCCGGTGAGCACCCAGGTGCGGTGTCCGTCGAGGAAGCTGATCCCGGCCATGCGGGACATCCTGCTCACCGGCGCGGCCGCCAACAAGGGATGTCCCGATCACCGGTCACGGGCGGTCGGTGAGGTACCCGCCCATCGTCTTGAAGTACTCCGACGCCGGCAGCTCCGTCCCGTCGGCGGTGCGGACCCGCTCGACGAGCAGGCCGGGGGACCGGCCGCGGCGGGCGTCCGGTCCGGCCACGATCACGACGCCGTCGCCCTCGCGGATGAAGATGCGGCCCGGCGTGCCGCCGTAGTGGCCCCGCGACACCGACGCCTTCAGGATCCGCAGCTCCTCGCCGCGGTGGTAGGCGAACGCGTTGGGGTACGGGTCCGGCAGCGCGCGCACGAACCGCTCGAGGTCCGCGGGCGGCAGCGTCCAGTCGATCAGGCTGTCCCGCTTGGCCCGCTTGTGGAAGAAGCTCGCCTTCGACCGGTCCTGCGGCACCGGCGTGTACCCGGTCTCGATCAGTGAGATGGCTTCGGTGGTGATCGGCGCGATGAGGTCGACCGTGCGGTGGAAGAGGTCGGTCGTGGTGTCGGACGGCCCGACCGGGATCGCCCGCTGCAGCACGACGTCGCCGGCGTCGAGCTCGCCGTCCATCATGTGGGCGGTGACGCCGACCTCGGGCTCGCCGTTGATCATGGCCCAGATGAGCGGCGAGAAGCCCGCGTACGCCGGCAGCAGCGAGTCGTGGATGTTCAGCGTGCCGTGCCGCGGCAGCTCGAAGATCTCCGGCGGCAGCCAGGTGCGCCAGTTGTTCGCCACGATCAGGTCGAGGTCCGCGGCCTTGAGCTCGGCCAGCAGCTCGGCGTCGTCCGGCCGGGTGCGCAGCAGGACCCGGATGCCGTTCTCCGCGGCCAGGTCGGCGACCGAGTCGGCCCAGATCCGCTCGTAGGCGTGGTCGCTCTTCGGGTGGGTGACCACGACGGCGACCTCGTGGCCGGCGTCGATGAGCGCCTGGAGGGTCCGGTGCCCCCAGGTCTGGTAGCCGAACATCGCCACGCGCATTCGAGAGTGCCTTTCATGATCGGGGGACGAACATCACCACGAACGTACTAGGCGAGGCTCGCCTAAGTTAGGTTAGGGTTCCCTGAACCGTACCGGAGCGCGCGAGGGAGCAACATGACTGCAGAGGTCCCGATCTACGACATCGTCGGCGTGGGCTTCGGACCGTCGAACCTGGCCCTCGCGATCGCCCTCGCCGAGCACAACGCGGGCGCCGGGGAGCCGGTGACCGCGCACTTCCTCGAGCGGCAGCCGCGGTTCGGCTGGCACCGCGGGATGCTCATCGACACCGCGACCATGCAGGTGTCGTTCCTCAAGGACCTGGTCACCATGCGCAATCCGACCAGCGAGTTCAGCTTCCTCAACTACCTGCACGCCGCCGGCCGGCTGGTCGACTTCATCAACCACAAGAACCTCTTCCCGCTGCGCGTGGAGTTCCACGACTACTTCGAGTGGGCGGCCGCGAAGGTCGACGACGTCGTCTCCTACGGCACCGAGGTCGTCGCGGTCCGGCCGGTGTACGACGGTTCCGAAGTGGCCTACTTCGACGTCGAGGCCTCGGACGGCTCGTCCCTGCGCGCCCGGAACCTGGTGGTGGGGACCGGCCTGCGGCCCCAGCTGCCCGACGGCGTCACCGCCGGGCCGCGGATCTGGCACAACAGCGAGCTGCTGTTCCGCGTGGACGCCTTGCGCGGCGCCGACCCGAAGCGGTTCGTCGTGGTCGGGGCCGGGCAGAGCGCGGCCGAGGTCGCCGCGTTACTGCACGACGAGTTCCCGCGCGCCGAGGTGTGCGCGGTGTTCGCCCGCTACGGCTACAGCCCGGCCGACGACAGCTCGTTCGCCAACCGCATCTTCGACCCCGAGGCCGTCGACCAGTTCTACCGCGCGGGCGAGCCGGTGAAGGACCGCCTGATGCGCTACCACGGCGCGACGAACTACTCGGCCGTCGACATCGACCTGATCGACGAGCTCTACCGGCGCGTCTACCGCGAGAAGGTGCTGGGCGTGGAACGGCTGCGGCTGTTCAACGTTTCGCGCCCGGTCGAGGTGACCGACGCGGGAACGGTGACGGTCGAGTCCCTGACGACCGGCTCGCAGACGATTCTCGAAGCCGACGCGGTCGTGTACGCCACGGGCTACCGGCCCGCGGACCCGACGCCGCTGCTCGGCGAGCTGGGCGCGCGCTGCCTGCGTGACGGGTCCGGGCGCCTGCGCGTGGAGCGCGACTACCGCCTCACGACGGACTTCCCGCTGCGCGGCGGGATCTACCTGCAGGGCGGCACCGAGCACACGCACGGCATCACGTCGTCGCTGCTGTCGAACACCGCGGTGCGGGTGGGGGAGATCCTGCAGTCCGTCGTGGACCGGCGGGTGGTCGCCGAGCCGGCCGGGGAGCTCGCCGTCAGCCTGCGGTGATCTGCTCCCGCAGGATGTCGCCGTGGCCGGTGTGGCGGGCGTACTCCTCGATCAGGAACAGGTAGACGAAGCGGAGGGTGACCTCGCCTACGACCGGGTGCGTCCACCGGTCGTCGAGCGAGAAGCCCGCCGCGATCTCACGGGAACGCCGGGCGGTCCGCTCGTGCTCGGCGATCACGCCCTCGACCGTTTCGTCGTCGGCGACGGTGAAACTGACGTCCCCGGGCGTCGACGGGCCGTCGATCTCGGCCTCGCCGAGCCCGGCGATCAGCCACTGGAACCACCGGCGCTCGGCGACGGCGGCGTGCTTGACCAGCGCGATCGGCGTGGTCAGCGACGGGACCAGCCGGCGCCGGGCGTCGGTTTCCGAGAGCCCACGCGCGTTCTCGACGAGCGCGAGGCGGCCGCGGTCGAGCATGGCCTCCAGCAGTTCTCGCTCGGAGCCGGTGGTCTTTTCGGGCAGCACGTACATGCGGCCAGCTTGCCCGAGAATCAGCCCTGGTGCACCGGTGCCGGGTGGTGGCGGCCGATCGGGATGACCATCGGCGTCCCGCTCACCGGGTCCGGGCGCACCTGGCAACGGACGTCGAAGACCTCCTCGACGAGCTCCTCCGTGATCACCGCCGCCGGCTCGCCGGAGGCGACCACGCGGCCGGCCTTCATCGCGATCACGTGGTCGGCGTAGCGGCACGCCTGCGGCAGGTCGTGCAGCACCATCACCACCGTGCGGCCCTCCGCGCGGTTGAGGTCGACGACCAGGTCGAGCACGTCGATCTGGTGCGCCAGGTCCAGGTACGTGGTCGGCTCGTCGAGCAGCAGCACCGGCGTGCCCTGGGCGACCGCCATCGCGATCCACGCGCGCTGGCGCTGGCCGCCGGACAGCTCGTCCACCGGGCGGTCGGCCAGGTCGGTCATCCCGGTGGCCGCGAGCGCCGAAACGACCGCTCCTTCGTCCGAAGTGGACCATTGCCGCCACCAGCTCTGGTGCGGGGCACGGCCGCGGCCGACGAGGTCGGCCACCGTCATGCCCTCCGGCGCCACCGGGGACTGCGGCAGGATGCCGAGCCGCTGGGCGACCTGGCGGGTCGGGAGGTCCTGGATCGACCGGCCGTCGAGGTACACCCCGCCCGACTTCGGCGAGAGCAGCCGGGCCATCGTGCGCAGCAGGGTCGACTTCCCGCACGCGTTGGCGCCGACGATCGCGGTGATCTTCCCGGGCGGGATGTCGAGGTCGAGGCCGTCGATGACGACCCGGTCGTCGTAGGCGACGCGCAGGTCCTGCACGCGCAGGGACGGTGTCATCTTCTCAGCCTCCGGAGCCGGATCGGTTGGCCCTGGCCAGCAGCCAGAGCAGCAGCGGGGCGCCGAGCGCGCCGGTCACGATGCCCACCGGCAGCGGCGACGCCGTGATCGTGCGGGCCAGGATGTCGCTGCCCAGCACGACGACCGCGCCGGTGAGCGCGGACGCCGTCAGCGGCGGGGACGCCTGGCGCGCCAGGCGTTGCGCGATCTGCGGCGCGGTCAGCGCCACGAAGGAAACCGGGCCCGCGGACGCCGTCGCGAAGGCCACCAGACCGGCGCCGGACAGCAGCAGCCCGAGCCGCACCGGCTGGACCGGCGTGCCGAGCCCGGCCGCCACGTCGTCGCCGAGCTGCAGCGTCCGCATCCAGCGGGACAGGGCCAGCACGAGCGGCAGCAGCACCGCCAGCGCGCCGGCCAGCGGGACGACGTGCTCCCAGCCGCGGTTGTTCAGGTTCCCGACGAGCCAGCCGATCGAGGCCTGGGCTTCGGTGATCTGCGCGCGGCTGAGCAGGTAGTCGGTCAGGCTGGTGCACATCGCGAAGATGCCGATGCCCACCAGGATGATCCGGTAGCCGGTGGTGCCGCGCCGCCACGCGAGGACGTACACGAGCAACCCGGTCAGCAGGCCGCCCAGCAGGCCGAGCGTGGTGGTGCCGAGGCCGCCGCCGAAGCCGAAGGAAATCCCGGCGACGACGGCGGTGGCCGCGCCCGCGTTGATGCCGATCATGTCCGGGCTGGCCAGGGGGTTGCGCGTGATGGTCTGGAAGACCGCGCCGGACGCGCCGAACGCGAGCCCGGCGAGCAGTCCGGTGAGCGCCCGGGGCAGCCGCAGTTCCTGCACGATGTAGGCGGTGCCGCTGTCGCCGCCGCCGAACACCGCGGACAGGACGTCGGACACGGCGAGCGGGACGTCGCCGATCGTCATGCCCCAGCAGAACAACGCGAACGCCAGCACGGCGAGCACGACCGAGACGGCGACGAGCCGGAGCCGGACCTGGCCGGACACCGGGGGTTTGGCGAGGCGGAAGATGACGCGGTCGCGCCGGACCTGCAGCAGGCTCATCAGGACTCCACCAGCTTGCGGCGGCGGACCAGCCAGATGAAGAACGGCGCGCCGAGGAAGGCGACGATCACCCCGGCCCGGACCTCGCCGGGCCGCGCCATGACGCGGCCGAGGACGTCCGCGGCCAGCAGCAGGCAGGGTGCGAGGACCGCGGTGTAGGGCAGTAGCCAGCGGTGGTCGGGCCCGATGACGAACCGCACGGCGTGCGGGACGATCAGGCCGAGGAACACGATCGGCCCGGCTACCGCGACGGACGCGCCGGTCAGGAGCGTGACGGCCAGGGCGCCGCGCAGCCGCAGCGGGCCCAGCCGCCGTCCGAGCGCGACCGCGACGTCGTCGCCGAGCGCGAGGCTGTTCAACGCCGGCCCGGTGGCGAGCGCCAGCACCGCCCCGGCCAGGAGGAACGGCAGCACCCGCAGCAGCGAACCGCTGTCGACGCCGGCGAGCGAACCGGCCGACCAGAACCGGAAGCGGTTGAGCGCCACCGGATCCGACAGCACCATCGCGCTGGTGAACGAGCCGAGCAGCGCCGTGACGGCGGCCCCGGCGAGGGCGAGCTTGACCGGGCTCGAGCCGCTGCGGCCGCGGGTGCCGAGGAAGTAGACGACCACGGTCGCGGCCAGCGCGCCGGCGAAGGCGAACCAGATGTAGCCGTAGAGCGAGCTGACGCCGAGCACGGTGATGGAGAAGACGATGGCGAACGCGGCTCCGGCGCTGATGCCGAGCAGGCCCGGCTCGGCCAGCGGGTTGCGGGTCAGCGCCTGCATGAGCGTGCCGGACAGGCCCAGCGCGGCACCCACCAGCACCGCCAGCAGCGTCCGCGGCATCCGGACACTGTGGATGATCACCGCGTCGGCCGAACCGTCGTCGTGCCAGAGCACCTGCCAGACGGCGCCGAACGAAATCTCCTTCGACCCCAGCCAGACGCTCAGCAGGCACAGGAAAACCAGCACACCGAGAGCGGCCAGCAGACCGAGCGCGCGGCCCGTGTGTGGCGGGCGTCGCTTGAGAGCGATCCCTCCGGGGTCTGTTCGCACCGCACCTCCGACTGGTACTGATTTTAGGTAAGGCTAACCGATGGTACAGGAGTGCATCCTCACCATCCGTTTGTTAGGGTCACCTAAGTTCGCGCCCCGTTCGGGGCGCCGTGAGCAGCGGGAGGCTGGTCTACCGGTGAGCAACGGTGACGCTGTGCAGCAGCAGGGATCGAGGCTCGGGTTCTGGCGTGACCGCCTCGCCTCGGCGCCGAAGGAGCTGCCGCTGCCGGTCGACCGGCCGTACCCCGCGGAGCCCGTCTTCGCCCGGCTGGACCGGCCGCTGCCCGCCGCCGACGAACTGACCCTCCTCGCGGCGTTCACGGTGCTGGTTTCCCGATATGCGGGAACGACGGACGTCGTGGTCGGGATCGGCGCCCTGGTGCCCCTGCGGGTGGATCTGGGCGGCTCGCCGGGGTTCGGCGAAGTGGTGGCGCGCGTGCGCGAGGCACGGGACGAAGCCCTGGCGCACGAAGTTCCGTTCCGGGACTTGGTCGCCGAAGTGGGACCCGAGCCGGGGCGCGGGGGATCGGTGCTGGTCAACGTCGGTTTCAAGGCCGAGACCGACCTGGCCCTCGACCTGAACCTGACCCGCGACGGCGTGGTCTACCGCGCCGACGTCCTCGACGAATCCACTGTGGACCGGATGCTGGACCACCTCCGCACCCTCCTCGCCGACGCCCAGGAACGTCCACAGTGGCCGGTGACCCGGCTGGACCTCGTGACGGCACCGGAACGGCACCGGATCCTCGAGGAGTGGAACGACACGGACCTCGCCGCGCCGCTTTCCACGCTGCCCGGGCTGTTCGCCGCCCGCGTCCGCGAGGCGCCGGACGCCGTGGCCCTCGTCTTCGAAGACGAGGAACTCACCTACGCCGAACTCGACGCCCGCGCGAACCGGCTCGCCCACGTCCTCATCGGGCGCGGCGCCGGGCCGGAACAGGTCGTCGCGCTCGCCGTCCCCCGCTCGATCGAGATGATCGTCGCCGAGCTGGCCGTCCTCAAGGCCGGTGCCGCCTACCTGCCGCTGGACCAGGACTACCCGGCCGAGCGGATCGCGTTCATTGTGTCCGACGCCCGCCCGGTCTGCGTGGTCACCACCAGCGAGCTCGCCGGTCTCTTCGACGTCGACGTCCTGCTGCTGGACGACGTCGGCCTGGACGGCGTCCCGGCGACCGACCCGGCCGCCGCGATCGTCCCGGCCAACGCCGCCTACGTCATCTACACCTCCGGCTCCACCGGGCGCCCCAAGGGTGTCGTGGTTTCCCACGCGGGTGTCGCGAAGCTCGTCGCGACGCAGTCCGAGCGGTTCGGCGTCGGCCCGCACAGCCGGGTGCTGCAGTTCGCCTCGCCGAGTTTCGACGTCGCCTTCTGGGACCTGTGCCTCGGCCTGCTTTCGGGCGGGCGCCTGGTGATCACGCCGGCCGAACGCCGGGTGCCCGGCCCCGAACTGGCCGAATACGCGCACGCCCACGGCGTCGACTTCATGATCCTCCCGCCCGCCCTGCTCGCCGAATTCCCCGAGGACTGCGACCTGCCCCGCGACAGCGTGCTGCTGGCGGGCACCGAACGGGTGTCGCCGGAGCTGGTCCGCCGGTGGGCGCCCGGGCGGCGGATGTTCAACGCCTACGGCCCGACCGAGGCCACGACCAACTCGACGCTCGGGCTCTGCGACCCGGGGATCGCGCCGGGCTCGGCCGTGCCGATCGGCGTGCCGGACCCCGGCACCCGCGCGTACGTCCTCGACGCGCACCTCGCCCCGGTCCCGGTAGGCGTGGTCGGGGAGCTGTACCTCGCCGGAAGCGGCCTGGCGCGCGGCTATCTCGGGCGGCCGGGCCTGACGGCGGAGCGGTTCGTCGCCGACCCGTTCGGTTCCGGCGGGCGTCTCTACCGGACCGGTGACCTGGTGAAATGGCTGCCGGACGGGCGGCTCGTGTTCCTCGGCCGGGCCGACGACCAGGTCAAGATCCGCGGCTACCGCATCGAACTCGGCGAGATCGAGTCCGTGCTCGCCGAACACCCGCGGGTCGGCCAGTCGGTCGTCGTCGCGCAGGACGGGCAGCTGATCGCCTACGCCGTCCCGGTGCCCGACCGCGACCAGGCCGCCGAGCAGGGGCACGTCGACGAATGGCACGACGTCCACGAGGAGATGCTCGCCGGCTCCCACGGCATCGAGGAGAACTTCGCGGGCTGGAACTCCAGCTACGACGGTTTCGAGATCCCCCTCGGCGAGATGCGCGAGTGGCACGCGGCGACGATCGAGCGGATCCGGTCCTTGCGCCCGAAGCGGGTGCTGGAGATCGGTGTCGGCAGCGGCCTGATCCTCTCGCGGATCGCCCCGGACGCCGAAACATACTGGGGCGTCGACCTTTCCGAGAGCGCCGTCGAGAACGTCCGGCGCGAGGTCGCCGCGACGCCCTTCGCCGACCGGGTGCACCTGGCGGCCCGGCCCGCCCACGACCTGGGCGAGCTGCCGGAGTTCGACACGGTGATCATCAACTCCGTCGCGCAGTACTTCCCGAGCGCGGACTACCTCGCCGAAGTCGTCAAGACCGCCGCCGCGCGGCTGGCTCCCGGCGGGACGATCTTCCTCGGTGACCTCCGCAACCTGCGTTCGCTGCGGGCCTTCCGGACCGCCGTGGAGCTGCACCGCGGCCGGACCGACGTCGCCGCGGTGGACCAGGCGATCGCGCGCGAGGGCGAGCTCGTCCTCGACCCGGACTTCTTCCCGGCGCTGGCCCGCGGCCTCGACGGCTTCGGCGACGTCGACCTGTGGGTCAAGCGCGGCACCGCGCACAACGAGCTGACCCGCCACCGCTACGACGTCGTCCTGCGCAAGGCCGACCGGGCCGAACCGGCCGGCGAGCAGGTCGTCGCGTTCGGCGACCTCGGTGCGGTGGAACGGTTCCTGGCCGCCGAGACGCCGGAGCGGCTGCGGGTCACCGCGATCCCGGACGCGCGGCTGGCCGGCGAGCTCGCCGCGGTCCGCGCCCTGGACGCCGGCGACGCCGAGGCGGCCCTGGCCGCCCTGGACGGCCGGGACGGCGTCGACCCGGAAGCGTTGTACGCGCTCGGCGAGCGGGCCGGCTACCGCGTGGCCGTCACCTTGGCTGCCGAGGGGGGCGAGCTGGAGGCCGTCTTCTCGAGGGGCGAGGGCGGCTCCGCGTACCGCCCGGTCCGGCAGACCGGCACGCCCAGGTCGTACGCCAACAACCCCGCCGCCCGGCGCGAAACCGGTCCGCTCGTCGCCTCGCTGCGCGCCCACGTGCGGGACCGGCTGCCGCTGTACATGGTGCCCTCGGCGTTCGTCGTCCTCGACAAGCTCCCGGTGCTCGCCTCCGGCAAGCTGGACCGCAAGGCCCTGCCCAGCCCGGAGCGGTTCACCGCCGGGCCGGGCCGTGCGCCGCGCAACCCCGTCGAGCAGCTGCTGTGCGAGATGTTCGCCGACGTCCTCGGCGTGCCGCAGGCCGGCCCGGACGACGACTTCTTCGCCCTGGGCGGGCATTCCCTGCTCGCCACCCGGCTGATCCAGCGGATCCGCGCGGCCGTCGGCGCCGAGGTGCCGGTGCGGGCCGTGTTCGACGCCCCGACGCCGGCCGCGCTCGCGGACCACCTCGCCGGGGCCGTCACCGGGACCGAGCGGCGCCCGCTCGCGCGCGTCACCGAGCGGCCGGAACGGCTGCCGCTGTCGTTCGCGCAGCAGCGGCTGTGGTTCCTGCACGGCCTCGAAGGCGGCTCGGCGACCTACAACGTCCCGCTCGTCATGCGGCTGGCCGGAGAACTCGACGTCGACGCGCTGCGTGAAGCGCTCAACGACGTCGTGGCCCGGCACGAGGCCCTGCGGACGGTCTTCCCGGTCGCCGACGGCGTCCCGTACCAGGAAATCCTGCCCGAGGGGACAATCGGCCTCGCCGTCCGCGAAGTGTCCGATGTGGACTCCGAAGTGACCGCTCTGGTGCGCGGGGTGTTCGACCTCGGTGCCGGGGTCCCGGTGCGCGCGGAACTGCTCACCGACGGCCCGCGGCGGCACGTCCTGGTCCTGGTCGTGCACCACATCGCCGCCGACGGCTGGTCGCTGTCCCCCCTCTGGCGGGACATCGCCGCGGCCTACCGCGCCCGCCGGCACGGCGATGCTCCACAGTGGACGCCGCTGCCGGTCCAGTACGCGGACTACGCGCTCTGGCAGCGCGATCTCCTGGCCGTCGAGGAGGAAGCCCAGCTCGCCTACTGGCGGGAGACCCTGGACGGCCTGCCCGAGCGGATCGCGCTCCCGCTCGACCGGCCGCACCCGCCGGTGTCGGCCTACCGCGGCGGCTTCTTCACCTTCACCTGGGACGCCGGGCTCCAGGCCGCCCTCACCGACCTCGCCCGCGCCTGCGGGGCCAGCCCGTTCATGGTCGTGCACGCGGGCCTGACCGCGCTGCTGTCCCGCCTCGGCGCGGGCACCGACATCCCGATCGGCACCCCGATCGCCGGCCGCACCGACCCGGCCCTCGACGACCTCGTCGGCTTCTTCGTCAACACCCTGGTCCTGCGCGTGGACACCGGCGGCGACCCGACCTTCCGCGACCTCGTGGCCCGGGTCCGCGACCGCGGCCTCGACGCCTACGCCCACCAGGACGTCCCCTTCGAGCGCCTGGTCGAGGCCCTGAACCCGGCCCGGTCGCTGGCGCACCACCCGCTGTTCCAGACCATGCTCGCCTGGCAGAACACCCCCGGCACCGGCGTCGAGCTGCCCGGCCTGACCGTCACCGAGCAGCCGGTCGGCACCGGCACGGCCAAGTTCGACCTCTGGTTCTCCTTCACCGAGCGCCCCGACGGCCTGCACGGGCAGGCCGAATTCAACGCCGAGGTGTTCGACCGCGCGACCGTGACCGGTCTCCTCGACCGCCTGGAGACCCTGCTCCGGCAGGTCGCCGCCGCCCCGGACCGCCGCCTCGGTTCCCTGGACGTGCTCACCGCCGCCGAGCGCGACGGTCTCGAACCGACCTGGTCGGGGGCCGTCGCGGACGTCCCCGCGGTCACCGTGCCCGAGCTGTTCGCCGCCCAGGTCGCGCGGACCCCCGACCACTCCGCGCTGGTCTTCGAGGACGAAGAACTCACCTACGCCGAGCTCGACGCCGTCTCCACCCGCCTCGCCCGTGTCCTCGCCGCGCGCGGAGCCGGGCCCGAGCGCGTGGTCGCCCTGGCGCTGCCCCGCTCGACGCACCTGGTCACGGCGATCCTCGCCGTGCTGAAGACGGGCGCGGCCTACCTGCCGCTCGACCCCGGCTACCCGGCCGACCACCTCGCGTTCATGCTCGAAGACGCCGACCCGGCGCTCGTGCTGGCCGTCGCGGAGACCGCCGTCGAGGGCGCCCTGCTCCTGGACGACCCGGACACCCTGGCCGGAGTCCCGGCCGAGCCCCTCGAAGTCGCCATCCGCCCGGAGAACCCGGCCTACGTCATCTACACGTCCGGGTCGACCGGCCGGCCGAAGGGTGTCGTCGTCCCGCACGCCGGGATCGTCAACCGGCTGCTCTGGATGCAGGACGAATACGGCCTCACCGCCGAAGACCGCGTGCTGCAGAAGACGCCGTCGAGCTTCGACGTCTCGGTGTGGGAGTTCCTCTGGCCACTGCTCACCGGCGCCACCGAGGTGCTCGCCCGGCCGGACGGGCACAAGGACCCCGCCTACCTCGCCCGGCTGATCCGCGACCGCGGTGTCACGACCGTCCACTTCGTCCCGTCCATGCTCCAGGTCTTCCTCCAGGAACCGGCGGCGGGGGAGTGCACGAGCCTGCGCCGGGTGCTGTGCAGCGGCGAAGCCCTGCCCCCGGACGCCGTCGCGCAGTTCGGTCAGGTCCTCGACGCCGAACTGCACAACCTCTACGGACCGACCGAAGCCTCGGTCGACGTCACGGCCTGGCGAACATCCGTCGAGGACACTTCCGTCCCGATCGGACGTCCGGTGTGGAACACCCGCACCTACGTCCTCGACGCCGCCCTGCGGCCGGTCCCGCCGGGCACTCCCGGCGAGTTGTACCTGGCCGGTGTCCAGCTCGCCCGCGGCTACCTCGGCCGGGCCGGGCTCACCGCCGAACGGTTCGTCGCCGACCCGTTCGGCGCACCCGGCACCCGGATGTACCGCACCGGCGACCTCGCCCGCTTCCGCCGCGACGGCGTCCTCGAGTTCCTCGGCCGCGGCGACGAGCAGATCAAGATCCGCGGCTTCCGCGTCGAACCGGGCGAGATCGCCGCGACCCTGTCCGCGCACGACGACGTCGCCCACGCCGTCGTCGTCGCCCGCGAGGACCGGCCCGGCGACGTCCGGCTGGTCGGGTACGTGGTCCCCGCCGACACCTCCGGGTCCGCCGAGGAGGAGACCGAGCAGGTCGGCGAGTGGCGCGAGCTGTACGACTCGATGTACTCCGGCGACCGCGACGAGTTCGCCGGCTGGAACTCCAGCTACACCGGCGAGCCGATCCCGCGCGAAGAGATGCGGGAGTGGCGCGACGCGATCGCCGGCCGGATCCGCTCACTCCGGCCGAAGCGGGTCCTGGAGATCGGCGTCGGCAGCGGCCTGCTGCTGACCGAACTGGCCCCGGACTGCGAGACCTACTGGGGCACGGACTTCTCCGCCGAGGTCATCGCGTCGCTGGGGGAGCGGGTCGCGGCCGACCCCGCGCTCGCCGGGCGGGTCGAACTGCGCACCGGCGACGCCGCCGACCTCGGCGGCCTGCCGTCCGGGTTCTTCGACACGATCGTGCTGAATTCCGTCATCCAGTACTTCCCGAGCGGCACGTACCTCCTCGACGTCGTGCGCACGGCACTCGGCCTCCTGGCGCCGGGCGGGGCGCTGTTCGTCGGCGACGTCCGGGACCTGCGGCAGGCCCGGGCGTTCCACACCGCCGTGGCCCGGGCGCGCGGCGGCGACGTCGAGCAGCGGCTGCTGCGGGAGAAGGAACTCCTGGTGGCACCGGAGTTCTTCGCGGGCCTCGACGGGGTCGCCGCGGACATCCGGGTCAAGCGCGGCCGGGCGGTCAACGAACTCACCCAGTACCGCTACGACGTCGTCCTGCGCCCCGGCGCGGCCGAGCCGGCGCCGGGGGAGACGCTGACCTGGGGCACCGACGTGTCCACTGTGGCGGAAGTGATCGCCCGCCGAGGCGACGGCCTGCGCGTCGAAGACGTCCCGAACGGCCGCACCACCGACGGCGTGAACCCCGAAGACTGGTTCGAGCTGGGCGCGGTGGTCACCTGGTCCGCGACCGGCGACGGCTCGGTCGACGTCCTGTTCGCCGGCGACGCGGCCGGGGCGTTCCGGCCCGGCCCGGAGCCGATCCTGAGCTACACCGGCAACCCGCGGCGCTCGCGCCGGAGCACCGCGCTCCCGGCGGACCTGCGGGCCTTCGCCGCCGGACGGCTGCCCGAGCACATGGTGCCGTCGGCGATCGTCGTCCTCGACGCGCTGCCGGTGACGGCGAACGGCAAGCTCGACCGCCGCGCCCTGCCCGCCCCGGACGTGAGCGCGCCGGTGTCGGACCGCGAACCGCGCACCCTCCTCGAACGGCAGCTGTGCGAGCTGTTCGCCGACGTCCTCGGCCTGCCGCGGGTCGGCCCGGACGACAGCTTCTTCGCCCTCGGCGGCCATTCGCTGCTGGCCACCCGGCTGATCGCCCGCGTCCGCACCACGGTCGGAGCGGAGCTCGAAGTGCGGGCGGTCTTCGAGACGCCGACGCCGGCGGGCCTGGCCGGGGTGCTCGCCACCGCCCAGGGAACCGCGCGGCCGCCGCTGGTGCGCGCGAGCCGGCCGGACCTCGTCCCGCTGTCCGGCGCCCAGCAGCGGCTGTGGTTCC
>NZ_JBSFNC010000129.1:0-26264 GCF_053586895.1 Amycolatopsis sp. NPDC003731
CGAATGACTCATTCGGGACCTCCCACGTCCCGAATGAGTCATTCGCGACCTTCCGGCGGGCCTCAGCGCGACCCATCCCGCTGCTCGACCACCAGCCGCTGGTGGCGGGCCGCGCGCACCCGGTCGCCGCAGGTCGTCGAGCACCAGCGGCGGCGGGCGTGCTCGCGGACGTAGTACCTGATGCACCCGTGGGCCTCGCACGGCCGCACCAACGGCCCCAGCTCGCCGCTCACCACCTCGATCGCGTCGCGGGCCAACGCCCCCACCGCCGCGTCGAGGCTGCCCGGCCGGGCGCTGTCCCACGAGCGGGCCGGCCCGGCACCCCAGGTCAGCACCAGTGCGGCCCCGTCCGCGCGGGCCGCCGCGTTCACCGCCGACACCGCCGCCGGGGAGGGCGCAACGCCCGAGGTCAGCGCTGCCACCAGCTCGCGGACCGCCGACCGCAGCTCCGTCAGCCGGCGCAGCGACGCCGCGTCCGGGACAGCCGCCGCCAGCCCGTGCGAGTCCAGCCACGAAACCGCCGAGCCGGGCGTTGCGAGGTCGTCCGCCGCCACGCGCCGGGTGTTGACCAGCGCCAACGCCGGCGAGCGGTCCTCGCCCGGTGCCGCCGTGACCATGTCCGCCTCCCGATGTCCGTCCCCAGAGTGTCCCCGACCGTTGACACCCTACGCCGTCTCATGGATAAATGAGCAAGTAACCATGAGACGCGAGGAGGCAACCGTGCACCACCGCTACGCCACCGTCGACGGCCACCGGCTCTTCTACCGGGAGGCCGGCCCCGCCGGCGCCCCCACGATCGTGCTGCTCCACGGCTTCCCGACGAGCTCGCACATGTTCCGGCACCTCATCCCCGCCCTGGCCGGCCGCTACCACGTCGTCGCGCCGGACTACCTCGGCGCCGGTGCCTCCGATGCCCCGTCCACCAGCGAGTTCACCTACACCTTCGACGCGCTCGCCGAACTCACGCTCGGCCTGCTCGACCAGCTCGGCCTCGGCCGCTTCGCGCTCTACATCCAGGACTTCGGTGCGCCGGTCGGCCTGCGCATCGCGACCGCGAACCCCGATCGGGTGACCGCGATCGTCACCCAGAACGGCAACGCCTACGTCGACGGCCTCGGCGCCGGGCTCCCGCAGAAGCTCGCCGCCGGCACCCTGACCGAGGACGACCTGCGCAGCATGGTCACCCTCGAGGCGACCAAGGCGCAGTACCTCGACGGCGTGCCCGATCCCACGCTGGTCAGCCCGGACGTCTGGATCCACGACCAGGCGCTGCTCGACCGGCCTGGCGCCGCCGCGATCCAGCAGGCGCTGCTCGCCGACTACCACCACAACATCGGCCTGTACCCGAAGTTCCACGAGTACTTCCGGACCAGCCGGGTGCCGCTGCTCGCCGTCTGGGGCGGCAACGACGAGATCTTCATCGCCGACGGCGCCCGCGCCTACGCCCGCGACCTGCCCGACGCCGAAATCCACCTGCTCGATTCCGGCCATTTCGCCCTCGAAACGCACCTGGATTCGATCGCCGGGTACATCCGCGGTTTCCTCGGCCGGGTGCTGCCCGTTGACCGGGACGCCGGTTGACCACCCGGCCGCCGCGCTCGTAGGGTTTTCCCGACCTCCGCCGTCGTCATCAGCCATGGAGGACGGTATGAGTCGACTGATTCGGGCGGGGGCGATCGCGGTCGCGCTCGCCGCCGCGGCGATCACCCCGGCGGCCGCCGCGGACCCGTTGCTGTCACAGGGAAAGCCGGTCACCGCGTCCTCGTCGGGAGGCTGCTGCCCGGCGGCGAACGCGGTCGACGGCGACAGCTCGACCCGCTGGGCGAGCGCGGCCGGTGTCGATCCACAGTGGATTTACGTGGACCTCGGCGCGGCGGTGCACGTCAGCCGCGTCCGGCTGCAGTGGGACGCTTCCTGCGCCACCGCCTACGAAATCGACACGTCCACCGACCACGTCACCTGGACGAAGATCTACGCGACGGACGCGGGCAAGGGCGGCGTCGAGGACCTCACCGCCCTCGACGGCACCGGCCGGTACGTCCGGGTGTACGGCACGAAACGCTGCCGCACCGACTCGTCGAAGGGCTATTCGCTGCAGGAATTCGGCGTCTACGGCTCGGGTGGCGACGTTCAGCCGCCGTCACCGCCCGGCACGCCGACGCTCGTCGGGGTCACCCCCACCAGCGCCACGATCGAGTGGACCGCGGCGACCGACAACACCGGCGTCACCGGCTACGACGTCTACCGTGACGGCCAGCTCTGCGCCAGCACCACCGGCGCGCTCACGGCGACCTGCGGCAACCTCGGCCCGAACGGCAGCTACGGCTTCTACGTCAACGCCCGCGACGCCGCCGGGAACGTCTCCCAGGCCAGCGGGACGCTGCAGGTGAAGACACCGCCGTCCGACGACCACACGCCGCCGTCCGCGCCGACGAACGTGCACACCACCGCCGTGAACAGCACGTCGATCGGGCTCGCGTGGACGGCGTCGACCGACGACGTCGGCGTCACCGGCTACCGGATCTACCACGGCACCACGCAGATCGGGACCTCCGACACGGCGAGCACCACGCTCGGCGGCCTGACCCCGAACACCGCCTACCACCTCCAGGTGCGGGCCGTCGACGGGAACGGCAACCTCGGCGACCCGAGCACGCCGGTCCTGGACGTCACCACCACCGGCGGGTCGAACTGCACGCCGTCGCAGGGGGTCTGCGGTGCCACGCAGGTCGGCACGGACGACGACGTCGTGTGGGGCCTGGTGACCCTGCCCGACGGCACGATCCTCTACAACCAGCGCGACGCGCACGCCATCGTCCACCTGAACCCGAAGACCGGCGCGAAGAAGACGATCGGCACCGTCCCGAACGTGCAGAGCACCGACGGCGAAGGCGGCCTGACCGGGCTGGAGATCAACCCGGTGTCGTTCGCCTCGGACCACTGGCTCTACATCATGCACACTTCGGGCAGCGACAACCGGATCGTGCGGATCAAGTACGACCCGGCCGCCGATTCGCTGACCACGAGCACCGAGCAGGTCCTGCTGACCGGCATCGCGCGCAACAAGTTCCACAACGGCGGCCGGCTGCGGTTCAGCCCGGACGGGAAGTACCTGTTCGCGGGCACGGGCGACGCGCAGAACAGCGGCAACGCCCCGAACACCAGCAGCCTCAACGGGAAGGTGCTGCGGATCAACCCGGACGGCTCGATCCCGGCGGACAACCCGTTCCACAACGCGGTGTGGAGCTACGGCCACCGCAACGTCCAGGGCCTGGCGTTCGACTCCCAAGGCCGGTTGTGGGAGCAGGAATTCGGCAACAGCATCATGGACGAGACGAACCTGATCGTGAAGGGCGGCAACTACGGCTGGCCGTCCTGCGAAGGGACGTCGGGTTCGTGCGACGGGTTCATCGCGCCGAAGAAGACGTACCCGGTGGCGCAGGGTTCGTGCAGCGGCATCACGATCATCCGCGACGCGTTGTACGTGGCCTGCCAGCGCGGGGCGCGGCTCTACCGCGCGGTGATCAGCGGCAGCTCGCTGACGAACTTCCAGACGTTCTTCAACGGCACCTACGGCCGGCTCCGCACGGCCGAGCCCGCGCCGGACGGGCAGATGTGGCTGGCCACCAGCGTGGACGGTGACAAGGACAGCACACCGCACAACAGCCACAACAAGATCCTGCGGGTGTCGGTGGGCTAGGTCCGGCCGGCCCGGTGGTCGGCGGAGCGTGGCACACTTCGTCGACCACTACGCCCGGCAGGAGAGCACCGAGCATGACCGATCGTCCGGCGAGGCGAACGCAGGAGCAACGACGCGCCGAGACCGAGCGGCGCGTGCTGGACGCGGCCATGGCGCTCATCGCGCGCAGCGGCTCGCGCGCCGTCACCCTCGCCGAGGTCGGGGAAGCCGCCGGCTACAGCCGCGGCATCGTCTACCACCACTTCGGCAGCCGGGAACGGCTGCTGGAAGCCGTGCTCGACGCGGCGCAGCGGTTCGACGTCCCCGCCTACGACGGGGACGGCCTGGAGCACCTGGTGCGGATCGTCGAGGCGTACCTGCGCAACGTCGTGCGGCGCACCCCGTCGGCGCGCGCCTTCCTGCAGCTGTGGGGCGAGGCGATCGCGGCCGACCCCCTGCTGGCGCCGCTGTTCGCCCGCCGGGACGCCGACTTCCGGCAGCTGCTGGCGGACGTCCTCCGCCAGGGCGTCGCCGACGGGTCCGTCCGGTCCGACGTGCACCCGGCCGCGGCCGCTGTGCTGGTCGTCGCCCTGGTCCGCGGGACCGGGCTGCAGCTGATCGCCCAGCCCCCGGTGCGCAACGTCCCCACCCTCATCCGCGAGGCGACGCGCTCGGTCCGCGCGGCGTTCGCCGTCGCGCCGTAGTTTCCGGCCGTGGCCGCCCGGCGCCGGCCGCTGCTATACTTACTTGCATACATGCACGCAAGTTAGGAGTGGAGATGGCTGTTCCCCTGGTACTCGTGCACGGCAACCCGGAGAACTCAGGCGTGTGGGGACCGCTGATCGCCGCCCTCGGCCGGGACGACGCGGTGACGCTGTCCCCGCCCGGTTTCGGGGTGCCCGCGTCGGACGGCTTCTCCGCCACGGTGGCGGGCTACGGCGAGTGGCTCGCCGCGCGGCTGGAGCAGTTCAAGGAACCGGTCGACCTGGTCGGCCACGACTGGGGCGGCGCGCACGTCGCCCGGATCGCGATGACCCGCCCGGACCTGATCCGCAGCTGGGCCTCGGACGCACTCGGCCTCTTCGCACCGGACTACGTCTGGCACGCGCGGGCGCAGGTGTGGCAGCAGGAAGGGGCGGGCGAGGCCTCGGTGAAGGAGATCTTCGGCGGCAGTTTCGAGCAGCGGCTGGCGGTCGTCACCGCGCTCGGGATGACCGGCCCGGCCGCGGAACGCGTGGCCGCCGGGATGGACGACGGCATGGGGCGGGCGGTGCTCTCGCTCCTGCGGTCGGCCGCCCAGCCGGCGATGGCCGAGGCGGGCCGCGACCTCGCGAAGGCCCGGCAACGGCCCGGGCTGGCCCTGATCGCCCTCGCGGACGTCGACCAGGCCAGCGGAACGCCCGCGCAGCACCGGTTCGCCGGCGAGGCCGCCGGTGCCGAGATCGCCGAGCTCCCCGGTACCGGGCACTGGTGGCCGGTGACGGACCCGCACCCGGTGGCGCGCGCCCTGACCGCGTTCTGGTCCCGTTTGGACGGTTAGCCGCCGAGGCCGCGCTGACGTCGCAAATGACTCATTCGGGACCTCCGGCGTCCCGAATGAGTCATTCGCGGCACCTGGGCCGGGTCAGCGCCAGCTGTCGTCGCCGAAGCCGAGGGTCACCGGGCCGCGGCGGGTGCCGGCCACGGTTTCGGACGGCAGCACGTCGTCCAGGAACGCGTACTCCGGGCTGCGGGTCCGCGCGTGCCACTGCGCGATCTCGTGCCAGCCCGGGGCGGCCAGCGCGCCGCCGAAGTGCTGGACCGACAGGCTCGCGGTCAGGCACGCGAACCGCAGCCGCTCCACCAGCGGCCAGCCCGTCAGCGTCGCGGCCACGAACCCGGCGCCGAACACGTCACCCGCGCCCGTCGCGTCGAGCACGTCGACCGGCAGCGCCGGGACCGCCGCCGTCTCGCCGGTCGTCCCGTCCACCGCCAGCACCCCCTCGCCGCCGCGGGTGATCACCGCGATCGGGACCAGCTCCGCCAGCCGGGCCAGCGCCGCCTCGGGTGTGTCCGTGCGGGTGTAGCGCATCGCCTCGATCTCGTTCGGCACGAACGCGTGGCAGCACGCCAGCTGCTCCAGCAGCGCCGGCGACCAGGCCTCGGACGGATCCCAGCCGACGTCGGCGAACACCAGGCTGCCGGACTGGTGCGCGGTGTGGACCCACTCGGCCGTGTCGAGGCCGATGTGCGCCACCGTCGCCCGGCTCGGCGGCGGCGAACCGGCGAGCTCGGCGACCGGGACGGGCGGCGGGTGGCCGTGGGTGACCATTGCGCGGTCGCCCGCGTAGGCCAGCGAGACCGTCACCGGCGAGTGCCACTCCGGGAACCGCCGCGACCGCGACAGGTCGATGTGCTCCTGGCGGGCCAGCACGTCCCAGCAGTAGCGCCCGTAGACGTCGGTGCCGAACGCCGCCGCCAGCGACGTCCGCAGGCCGAGCCGGCTCAGCGCGACGGCGAAGTTCGCGATCCCGCCCGGCCCCGAGCCCATGCCGCCGGTCCACACCTCGGTGCCCGGCGCCGGCGGGTGTTCGAGCCCGGTGAAGACCAGGTCGAAGAACAGCAGGCCGGACAGGAAGACGTCGACTTCGGGGGTGGGCTCAGCCGGCACGGGCGCCTCCACGGCGATCACTCGGGTGGTCGGCCCGAGCCTGCGTCAGCGAAGGGAGAATCGCAAGAGCTGGGCCGTTTCGGCCACGGATTGCGTGCTCCCGGCTGCTAGGGTCGGCGAATGCGGCACGGCTGTCACCCGACCGAGCGAAGTGACCTCCAGTGAGGCTGGCGATCCTCGGCGGCGGCGGGTTCCGCGTGCCGCTGGTGTACGGGGCGCTGCTGGACGGCGCCGAGGTCACCGAGCTCGTCCTGCACGACGTCGACGCCGGGCGCCTCGCGGCGATCGAACGGGTGCTGGCCGAGCAGGCCGACGGCGTCGCGGACGCGCCACGGGTCCGCACCACCACCGACCTCGCCACCGCGGTGTCCGATGTGGACTTCGTGTTCTCGGCCATCCGGGTCGGCGGCCTGCGCGGCCGGCGGCTGGACGAGCGGATCGCGCACGCGGAAGGCGTGCTGGGCCAGGAAACCGCCGGTGCCGGCGGGATCGCCTACGGACTCCGGACGGTCCCGGTCGCGGTCGCCCTCGCGCGGCTGGTCGGCGAGCTGGCGCCGCTGGCGTGGGTCATCAACTTCACCAACCCCGCGGGGCTGGTCACCGAAGCGATGGCCGCGCACCTCGGCGGCCGGGTGATCGGCATCTGCGACTCGCCGGTCGGGCTCTGCCGCCGCGTCGGCCGGGCCCTCGGGATCGACGCGGCGGCGGCGAAGTTCGACTACGCGGGGCTCAACCACCTCGGCTGGCTTCGCTCGGTGCGCGTCGGCGGCGAGGACGTCCTGCCGCGGCTGCTGGCCGACACCGCCGCGTGCGAGTCGTTCGAGGAGGGCCGGCTCTTCGGCGCGGACTGGCTGCGCACGCTCGGCGCCATCCCCAACGAATACCTGCACTACTACTACTTCGCCCGCGAGGCCGCGGGTTCGGAGTCGCGCGGGGCGTTCCTCCTCGAGCAGCAACGCGGTTTCTACGCGGACCCTTCGCTGGCCTCGTGGGCACGCACACGCCTGGAACGCGAAGCGACGTACATGGCCGAGGCGCGCGAAGGGGAGCGTGACGACCTCGAAGGCGGCGGCTACGAGAAGGTCGCGCTGGCCTTGATGCGCGCCTTGGCGCACGGCGAACGCACGACGCTGATCCTCAACGTCCGCAACGGTTCCGCGCTCCCGGGCGTGGCGGGCGACGCGGTCGTCGAGGTCCCGTGCGCGGTCGACGCCGGCGGCGCCCGCCCGCTCGCCACCGGACCCCTCGCCGACCACGCGCTCGGCCTGGTGACGACGGTCAAGGCCGTCGAGCGGGCCGTGATCGAAGCGGCGACGACGGGTTCGCGGGCGGCGGCACTGCGGGCGTTCGCGCTGCACCCGCTGGTCGGCTCGGTGCCGGTCGCCCGGCGGCTGCTCGACGCCTACGCCGCCGCGCACCCGGAACTCGCCCACCTCGCCTAGACCGCCGCCATCGCGTTGAACTCCGCTTCGGCTTCCCGTTCGGTGTAAACCTGCCACGCCCGTTCGGCGATGTCGTCCGGATCGAGCGTGCCCACGCTGAAGCCGTGGTCCTGTGCGGTGAACACGCGGTGGATGTCCCCGCGCTCGATGAGGCCGCCGATGGTGAGGATTCCGGCGTGAACGCCGGTTTCACGCAGGGCCTCGTGCAGCGTGAGCACGTACATCCGCAGCGCCGCCGACGCCGGGGCGAGGCTGCCGAGCATCGGCATCGGGTACTTGCCGCTCAGGCCACCGGCGAAGAGCAACGACCCCGAGCCGCGCTTCACCAGGCCTGGCAGTACCGCTTCGACCAGTTGCGCCGCCGGGCGCACGACGGAATCGAACGTGGCGCGCAGGGTGCCGGCACCGGCTTCGGTGAGCGGCGTGATGCCCGGGCCCGCCGTCGCGTCGGCCGGCCCGAAGTACACCGTGTCGATCTCGCCGGCGTCGGCGGTGATGCGGACGAGCACGTCGCGGAGCCGGTCTTCGTCGGTTACGTCGGCCGTGTAGGTGCGGGCATCGATCCCGGCCAGTGACGCGCGGTAACCCGCGTGCCGCCTGTCGGTGCGGGAAACCAGCGCGGTCGTGAAGCCTTCGCGGCCGAACCGGTGGGCGATCGACAGGCCCAGTCCGGGGCCGGCACCCAGGACGGCGAGCACTTTCGGCAAGGGAACCTCCTCAAGTTGAGTACGTTCTCAACTTAGCCGCAAGTTGAGGAGGACGTCAACTTACTGTTCGAGGTCCACATAGGACACTGCGCGGGTGAGGCCGTCCGGGCGGTTTCCGGCGTCCGGACGGGTTTCCCGTGGTCGACCGCCTTCCGCGGCGCCGGGAGCGGCGCCCATCATCGGCGGCATGACCGCTGTCTACCCCGCCGAGAAGGACCACCCCGCCGTCCCGATGGGGGAGGTCTACGCCGGGCACCCGCCGGTGTCCCGGATCGCGTTCCCCAGCGGGCACGAGGGCTGGCTGGTGACGCGCTACGACGACGTCCGCACGGTCTTCTCCGACCCGCGGTTCAGCCGCAACCTGCTGTACCCGGGCGCGCCGTGCCTGATCGAGCCGGGCGATTTCTCGACCGGCGAGCACAGCATCCTGAACATGGACCCGCCCGACCACACGCGCCTGCGGCGGCTGTCGGCGCAGGCGTTCACCGTCCGCCGGATCGCCGCGCTGCGGCCCCGGATCCAGGAGATCGCCGACGAGCTCGTCGACGCGATGATCGCGCACGGGCCGCCGGCGAACCTGGTCGAGGAGTTCGCCTTCCCGCTGCCGACGCTGGTCATGTGCGAACTGCTCGGCGTCCCGTTCGCCGGCCGCGCGCGGTTCGCGCGGTGGTCGCGCGTGATCGTGACGCCGATGCAGCACGCGCCCGCCGACGTCGAGCAGGCCCGCCGCGACGGCGCCGAGGACATGGCCGCGCTGGTGGCGGAGAAGCGCGCGCGGCCCGCGGACGACTTCCTCAGCGCGCTGGTGCACGCCCGCGACGAGGACGGCGACCGGCTCACCGAGCCGGAGCTGATCGACCTGGCCACCCAGCTACTGCTCGCCGGCCACGAGACGACGGTCAGCTTGATCGGCTGCGGGATCGTCCTGCTGAGCCGGCACCCGGAGCAGCTGGCGGCATTGCGCGCCGACCCCGCGCTGACGCCGGGGGCGGTCGAAGAGATCATGCGCTACGACGGCCCGGTGGACTCGTCCCTGCTGCGCGTCGCGCTGGAGGACGTCACGCTGAGCGGGGTCCTGGTGCGCCGCGGGGAGGCGGTGCTGGCACACGTCGGGGCCGCGAACCGGGACGAGAACGCGTTCCCGTCGGCGGCGGAGTTCGACATCCGCCGGAAGGACGCGCCGCAGCTCGGCTTCGGGCACGGCATCCACTTCTGCCTGGGCGCGGCACTCGCCCGGCTCGAAGGGGAGATCGCGCTGCGGGCTCTGGTGGACCGGCTGCCGGGGCTGGACCTGGCGGTACCGTGGGAGACGATCGCCTGGCGGCCGCCGCTGTCGGTGCGCGGGCCGGAGGAGGTGCCGGTGACCTGGCGGGGATGAGCCCTGCGCCGAATGCCGGTTCCCATTGACTCCGGCGGCCGAGCCGCGCCGCGCGGGACTGCTCCACTCGGGTAGAACCTGTTCCAGTTCGGGGCCGTGCCGGAGACCATGACCCTCGCCGTTCCCGCGAGCGAGGAGTCGCCATGGATGCCGACCTGACCCGCCGCCAGCTCCTCCGCGGCAGCGCCGCCGGGGTGGGCCTCGCCGTCACCGCCGGGCTCGCCACCCCGGCCGCCGCGGCGGCGGCCGAGTACGACGTCGTCGTGGTCGGCTCCGGAGCCGCCGGCATGACCGCCGCGCTGACCGCGGCCAAACGCGGGCTGAGTGTCGTCGTGCTCGAGAAGGCGCCGACCTTCGGTGGGTCCGCGGCCCGGTCCGGGGCCGGCATCTGGATCCCCAACAACCAGGTGCTGCTCGCCGCGGGCGTCCCGGACACGCCCGCGAAGGCCGCGCAGTACCTCGCCGCCGTCGTCGGCCCGGACGTGCCGGCCGCGCGTCAGGAGGCCTTCCTGCGCAACGGCCCGGCGATGATCTCGTTCGTCCTGGCCAACAGCCCGCTGCGGTTCCGCTTCATGGAGGGCTACAGCGACTACTACCCGGAGCTGCCGGGCGGGCTGCCGAACGGCCGGTCGATCGAGCCGGACCAGTTCGACGGGAACCTGCTCGGCGCCGAGCTGGCGAACCTGAACCCGCCCTACCTCGCCACCCCGCCCGGGCTCGTCGTCTTCAGCGCCGACTACAAGTGGCTGAACCTGGCGCTGGTGAACGCCAAGGGCGCCGCGGTCGCCGCCGAATGCCTCGCCCGCGGCACCGCCGCCGCGCTGGCCGGGCAGAAGCCGCTCACCATGGGGCAGTCGCTCGCCGCCGGCCTGCGCGTGGGCCTGCAGCGGGCGAACGTCCCGGTGCTGCTCAACACCCCGCTCGTCGACCTGAACGTCGAAAACGGCGCGGTGACCGGGGTGGTGACGCCGAGCGGGCTGGTGCGGGCCCGGCGCGGGGTGATCGTCGGCTCCGGCGGGTTCGAGCACAACGCGGCGATGCGCGCGCAGTACCAGCGGCAGCCGATCGGCACCGACTGGACCGTCGGCGCGAAGGAGAACACCGGCGACGGCCACCGTGCCGGGCAGCGGGCCGGTGCCGCGCTCGACCTGATGGACGACGCCTGGTGGGGCCCGGCCATCCCGACCCCCGGCGACCCGTACTTCTGCCTGGCCGAGCGGACCCTGCCCGGCGGGCTGATCGTGAACCAGGCCGGGCAGCGGTTCGTCAACGAAGCCGCGCCCTACAGCGACGTCGTGCACACCATGTACGACAAGAACCCGGCGGCGCCGGACATCCCGGCGTGGCTGATCGTCGACCAGAACTACCGCAACCGGTACCTGTTCCGCGACATCGCGCCGCTGCTGCCGTTCCCGGACGCCTGGTACAGCGCGGGCGCGGTCTTCAAGGCGTCGAGCGTCCAGGGGCTGGCCACGCAGATCGGCGTGCCGTCCGCCGTCTTGAAGTCCACTGTGGACCGCTTCAACGGCTTCGCCCGGTCCGGGGTGGACCCCGAGTTCCGCCGCGGCGCCAGCGCGTACGACCACTACTACACGGATCCGTCGGTGACGCCGAACTCCTGCCTGGCCCAGCTGAGGCTGGCGCCGTACTACGCGCTGCGGCTGGTCCCCGGCGACCTCGGCACGAAGGGCGGCATGCGCACGGACGCCCGGGCGCGGGTGCTGCGCCCGGACGGCTCGGTGATCCCCGGCCTGTACGCGGCGGGCAACGCGAGCGCGGCGGTGATGGGCCACAGCTACGCCGGCGCGGGGTCGACCATCGGCCCCGCGATGACGTTCGGCTACATCGCCGGCAACGACGTCTAGAACTCCTTTTCCACCAGCGGGAGCACCTCGGTGCCGAGCAGTTCGATGGCCCGCATGACCTCGGCGTGCGGGACACCGGACCAGTCCATCTGCATGGCGTACCGGTCCGCGCCGGTGAGCTTGCCGACCGCGATCAGGCGTTCGGCGATCTCCTGCGGGCTGCCGACGAACAGCGCGTTCGCGTCGCGGGTGTAGTCGTCGTACTCCGCGCGCGTCGGGACCGCCCAGCCTCGGGCGCGGGCGCCGTACTTCATCGTCTCGAGCCAGTACGGGTAGAACGTTTCCTTGGCGTCCTGGGACTTCTCGGCGATGAAGCCGATCGCGCCCATGGTGACGTGCAGGTCCTGCTGTTCGCCCGCTTCCCCGGCGCGCCGGTAGAGGTCGACGAGCGGGGCGAAGCGCTCGGGCTGCCCGCCGATCACCGCGTACACCACCGGCAGGCCGAGCAGGCCGGCGCGGATCGACGACTCGGGGTTGCCGCCGGTGCCGACCGAGATGCGCAGGCGGTCCCCGTACGGCCGGGGCAGGATCCGCGCGTTCTCCAGCGGCGGGCGGAACTTGCCGGACCAGGTCAGCGGGTCTTCGCGGTCGATGCGCAGGAGCAGGGCGAGCTTCTCCTCGAAGAGCTCGTCGTAGTCGCCGAGGTCGTTGCCGAACAGCGGGAACGACTCGGTGAACGACCCGCGCCCGGCGAGCAGCTCGGCGCGGCCGCGGCTGAGCTGGTCGAGGGTGGTGAACTGCTGGTAGAGGCGGACCGGGTCCTCGGTGCTCAGCACGGTGACGGCGGAGCTCAGGGTGATCTGGTTCGTGACGCTCGCGGCAGCGGCCAGCACCGTGCCGGGGTTCGAGATCGCGTACTGGTCGAGGTGGTGCTCGCCGAGGCCGTAGAAGCCCAGGCCCAGCTCGTCGGCGAGCTTGATCCGCTCGAGGGTGTTGGCCAGCGTCTGCGCGACGGTGGGCTGGTCGCCGGTGCGCGGGTCCGGCGCGCGGTCGCCGAAGCTGTAGATGCCGAGTTTCATACAACGCTCAACTACTTTGGGGGCGGATTCGTTCCCTCACCCGAACCGGGCCTGGATGGCTTCGAGGTTCTTCTCCGACAGCTGCAGCGCGGCGTCGCGGAGGCTGAGGCCGTCGAGCGTGGCGACCTCGAACATGCCGGTCACCAGGCCGCGCATCCGGGTGCGGACCTTGCCGAAGGCCTCCTCGGCGTCCGCGCCGACGTCGCCGAACAGCGTCCACCACCACCAGGAGTTGGTCGCCGAGTTGGCGACGAAGTCCGGCACCACGCGGATCCCGCGCCGGTCGAGGAGCTCCTCGGCGTCCGGGGTGACCGGCAGGTTCGCGGCCTCGACGATGAGGTTCGCGCCGATCTTGGCCTGGTTGTCGGCGTCGACGCAGTAGGAGATCGCCGCTGGCACCAGCACCTCGGCCGGCACGTCCAGCCACGCTTCCGGGGGCAGCAGCTCGTCGCCGGGCTTGAGGTTGTCGCGGTCGATGCCGCCGAAGCGGTCGCGGTGCCGCAGCAGGTTTTCGACGTCGAGCCCGTCCGGGTTGGCGACCACCCCGCGCACGTCCGAGACGCCGACGACGCGCAGGCCGGCGTCGGCGAGGAAGCGGGCCGTGGCGCCGCCCATCGCGCCGAACCCCTGGAGCACGACCCGGTTCGGCCGGTCGGCCATGCCGAGCAGCTCCAGCCCGGTGAGCGTGGCCTGCGCGACGCCGAGGCCGCCGACCAGCTCGTCGAGCCCCAGGCCGCCGACCTCGATCCGGAAGGCCTCCGCGAGCCGGGCGGTCGCCGCGTCGCGGTCTTCGAGCAGCGGGTAGACGGCCTGCACCGGGCTGAGCAGGCCGATTTCGGCGATGACGCCGTCGATGACGTCCTGGCGCAGGCCCAGGTCCTCGCCCATGGTCCAGTACTGCTCGATGAGCGGCCGCATGGCGTGCAGGTACCGGGCGACGACGTCGCGGGCGCGCTCGTCGTAGGGGTCGAAGTCGATGCCGCCCTTGGCGCCGCCGAGGGGGATGTAGCGGCCGTCGGGGTCGTAGTTGAGGCCTTCCTTGAGCGTCATGCTCCGGGCCAGGCCGCGGACCTCGAACAGCGAGCAGCCGCGGCGCATCCGCAGGCCGCCGCTGGCGACGCCGCGCACGAGCCGGTCGATCACCAGGTACCCGCGGCACCCGGTGACGGGATCGGTCCACGCCACTTCGAGCAACGCCGTTCCGCTCATCGCCCCTCCTGATCCCCCGGTCAACACCCGAGCTCGTGCGCCATCGCCTGGGCGACCCACCGGTCGCAGTCCCCGGTGGTGACCGTGCCCTCCCGGGCGACGACCTGGACGGCGAGCCCGTCGAGCAGCGCGGTCAGCCGCCACGCGGCGCCGTGCGGATCGGGGCACCGGAAGGTCCCGGCCCCGACACCCTCCGCGATCAGCGCGACGACGGCGTCCCGCCACCGCAGGTCGAGCCGCTGCAGCACGGCCCGCAGGGCGGCGTCCCGCATGGCGGCGGCACCGGCTTCGATCCACAGCGGCCAGTTGTCGTGCTTGGTCGGCCCGTACAGGGCGAGGACGGCCCGCAGCCGCTGGTCGGCGGGACCGCTTTTGCCGAGCTCCTGGTTCAGCTTGCTCAGTTCGTGCTCGGCGGCCTGCCGGAAGGCTTCGATGACGAGCGTTTCGAGGGTCCCGAAGTGGTAGAAGATCAGCGCGGTGCTGACATCGAGTGAGTGAGCGACATCGGCGGCCCGCACCCCGGCGATCCCCCGGGACCGGATCTGCGCGAGAGCGGCCCGCACGATCTCGTCCCGCCGCACGGCAACGGCCTTCCGCATCATGCGGTCACCGTACCGAGGGCGCCGGGAGCGCGGGAGGCGCCGAATGTGGGTTCCTCGGCCTGTGCGGACGGTCAGGAGCGCAGGTGAGGGTGGGCGACCCCGGCCGCGCGATGGCGCTCGGATCGGTGTGACCGGGCGGCGGCCGGGCTGTGCAGCGGCCGGGCTGGGCGGCGGGCAGCGAGGCTACTGGTGTTGGTGGCGGCGGGCGGCGGGGCTTGCGAACCGGCGGCTCGGATCGGCGCGCGCCCTCGGAGGCGGGTGGCCCCGCGGCAGCCGAGCCTGTGCCGCGCTGTGAGGTCACTATGAGGTCGCTGTGCATCGGCCCGCGCACGCTGCGGACGCGGCGTCCCTGTGGTGATCTGGACTGGTGGCGATCAAGTTTCCCCGCATCGCGCTGACGGCCGCGGCGGCGTTGCTGGTCCTGGGGACCGGGCTGGTCCTCGGCACCGGCACGACCGCCGACGACGCCTACGCCGCGGGCGCGATCGCCACCACTCCCGTCCCCGCCGTAGAACCGGCAAAGCCCGCCGCAGCACCGGCGAAGCCCGCCGCAGCACCGGCGAAGCCCGCCGCGTCCCCGGTCGGCGCGCTGTTCGCGGACGGGAGCCACTTCTGCACCGCGAGCGTCGTCCACTCGGCCGCCGGCGACCTCGTCCTCACCGCCGCGCACTGCGTCCGGGACGGCATGACCTTCGCCCCCGGCTACCACGACGGCGTCGCGCCGTTCGGGCAGTGGACGGTGACCTCGGTGGCCGTCGCCGGCGGCTGGACGGCGTCGAACGACCCGGACCTGGACTTCGCGTTCCTGACCGTCCGGCAGGCCGGAAACCCCGCTTCCCTGGAAAGCCTCACCGGCGCGAACGTGCTCGGCACGAATCGCGGGTTCGAGCACCGGATCACCCTCACGGGCTACCCCGACACGACCGATTCCCCGGTGGTCTGCGCCGGGGACACGACGCGTTCCGACATTTATCAGCTGCGCGTGGCGTGCCCCGGTTTCCCGGACGGAACCAGCGGCGGGCCGTGGGTCACCGGCGGCGCCGTCATCGGCGTGATCGGCGGTTACCAGCTCGGCGGCGACACCCCGGACGTTTCCTACAGCGCCTATTTCGACGACGACATCGCGAAGCTGTACGCCTCGGTCACGGGCTGAGAACGCGAACCGGGCCCGTGTCCCTGGCGGAGGACACGAGCCCGGTTCACCTCAGAACCTCTCAGCAGGTCACGATGAGCCCAGTGAGCGCCGAGCACGTCTTCGACGCGCTGTCGTTGGCGGCGTTGGGATCCGCGGGCGAGCTCGCCGTCCGCTTCGCCGTCGTGGTGTACGAGCCGAGCGCGAGCAGGCCGCCGTTCACCGAGAACTTCGGCGTCGCCGACGCGCCGCCGGCCAGCGAAGCGACGTCACAGTTCACGGTCCGGGTGCCGCTGACGTGGGTGCAGCCGCTGCCACTGGCGAACGACAGACCGGCCGGATACGTGGCCACGACCCGGGTTCCGGTCGCCGTGGCCGGGCCGTTGTTCGTCACGGTCACCGTGTAGTCGATGCGCGCGTTCAGCCCGCCGTGCCCGGTGGCGCCCAGCGCGACCTTGACGTCGGCCTGCGTGGACGGCTCGGCGACGGTGATCACGGGGCCGTCGAAGGTTTCGAAGGCGTAGTTGTCCCCGACGAACTGGTGCTGCAGCGTGAACTGCCCCGGTGCCGCGGTGTCCTTGACGCGCAAGGTCCACACCGTGGTCCTCGTGCCGCCCGCCTCGAGGTCGCCGAAGGCGGCGCGGTAACTGCTCCCGGCCTGGAAACAGCCGACGGCCGTCGTGTTGGTGCACGACACGATGTCGGCGACGTCGACGATCGCGGTCGGCGTGCCGTAAATGGCGCCCTTCGCGAAAGTCACCGTGAAATCGCGGTCGTTGTGAATGGTTTGCGTGACCGTGAACGTCTGTCCCGGAAGCACCGTGGTGGGACTGACTTCGACGGAACTGGTGGGCGTGTCCGCCTGCGCGGCGGGGGCGATTGCGATGAACGCCGTGGCCAGTGCGGCCACCGAAGACAGGATCGTGGTCCGTCGCCAGCTTCTTTGCATAGTCGTCATCTCGCTGTTCCGGTCCGGGAATGCCGCTCTGACTGATGGTGCATTGGGGTCTTTTTGGACAGCCGACGCTGATCAGTCGTCGCACTCCCGGAATTCGTTACCGCCATCCGGACGCGTTGCGGCACCGCCGTCAGGAGGGACGCCAGCGGCCGTTCATCTCACCCGGCCGCGGCGGCGGGCCCGGCAGATCCGGGCCTTTCGCCGACAACCCCTCGATGAGCAGCGCGAGGTACCGGTGGCGCAGCTCCGACGTCCGGTCCGGGTCGTCGACGCGGATGGCGGCGCAGCACTCGAGGATCATGCCGATGTCCTCGGCGACGGCGTCCGCGCGCAGCCGCCCGGTTTCGTGCGCCCGCTCGACCAGGCGCTTGGTCAGCTCGCCCGCCCGCCGCGCGTCCCGGCCCATCTCGGGGGTCGGGGTGAACGTGCCGGCGAGGTGGACGGTCAGGGAGTGCACGTCGAGTTCGACGACCCGGGCCAGGAAGCCGGTCAGCGCCGCCCAGCCGTCCGGCTCCTCCGCGGCGACTTCGGCCTCGCCGATGTACATGAGGAGCCCGTCGTGGCAGATCTTGCAGAGCAGGGCTTCCTTGCTGGGGTAGCGGCGGTAGAGCGCGCTGATGCCGACGCCGGCGCGTTCGGCGACCTGCGAGATCGGGGCCTTCGGGTCGCCGAGGAAGACGTGCCGGGCGGCGTCGAGGATCACGAGGTTGTTGCGGGCGGCCTGACCGCGGCGGCCGGGCAGGGCGGTGTCTGTCTCGCGCATCGGCCGAGATTACCACTGGAACGGATCGTTCCGGTCTGCTACAGTTCGGAACGAAGCATTCCGTTCCACCCTTCCGAGGAGTTCACCATGACGGTCCCCGCCCTCCGCCCGTTCCGCGTCGAGATCCCGCAGGCCGCCCTCGCGGACCTGGAGAACCGCCTGCGCGGGGCGCTGTGGCCGGACGAGCTGCCCGCCGAGTACGGCGTCACGAACGAGCGGGTCCGCGCGCTGGCCGAGTACTGGCTGGAGAAGTTCGACTGGCGGGCGTTCGAGGCGCGGCTGAACGCGTACCCGCAGTTCGTCGCGGAGATCGACGGCGAGGACATCCACTTCCTGCACGTCCGCTCGTCGCGGGAAGACGCGACGCCGCTGGTCCTGACGCACGGCTGGCCGGGCTCGATCGTGGAGTACCTGGACGTGATCGGCCCGCTGACCGAGCCCGCGTCGGCCGACGAGCCGGCGTTCCACCTGGTCATCCCGTCGCTGCCGGGCTTCGGCTTCTCGGGCCCCACCCGTTCGGCGGGCTGGGACACCCACCGCACGGCCGCGGCGTGGGCCGAGCTGATGAGCCGGCTGGGCTACGAGAAGTACGGCGCGGTCGGCAACGACGGCGGATCGATGATCTCGCCGGAGATCGGGCGGCTCGCGCCGGAGAAGGTCGTCGGCGTGCACGTCACGCAGTTGTTCTCGTTCCCGTCCGGCGACCCGGCCGAGATGGCGGACCTGAGCGAGGCCGACCAGGCCGCGCTCGCGCACCTGCAGTGGTTCTCGGAGAACATGTTCTCGTTCAACATCCTGCACAGCCAGCAGCCGCACACGCTGGCGTTCGCGCTGACGGACTCGCCGCTGGGCCTGCTGGCGTGGAACGCCCAGCTGTTCGGCGAGCACCTGGACCCGGAGTTCGTGGTGGCGAACGTGGCGCTGTACTGGCTGACCCGCACGGGCGGCTCGTCGATCCGCTTCTACTACGAGAACGCCCGCGCGACGGCGCACCCGGAGGGCCCGACGACGGTCCCGACGGCCCTGGCGATGTTCAAGGGCGACTTCCAGTCGATCCGCAGGTTCGCCGAGCGCGACCACGCGAACATCGTCAGCTGGAACAGCTACGACGTCACGGCGACCGGCGGCGGCCCCCGCGACGCGGCGGGCCACTACGCGGCGCACGAAGCCACGGAGGTCCTGGTGGCGGACATCCGCAAGTTCTTCGCGGGCGTCCAGGCCGGCTGGCCGCTCCTCGAGTCGGCCCACGAAGCCCTGCGGGCGGCGATCGCGGGCGTGACGGACTGGTCGGCCCCCACGCCGTGCGCGGAGTGGAACGTCACCCAGGTCCTCCAGCACGCGGCAGGCGACCAGCTCGGCTACGCGGCGGCGATCACCGGAACGGGCGGCCCGGACTTCAACCCGTTCGCCCCCTCGGGTTCGCTTTCGGTGACGGCCTCGGAGTTCCTGGAGCCGACCTTGGCGGCGGCGTCGGCGGCGTTCGCAACGGTGTCCCGGAACGCCGAGGCGGTCCCGACCCCGTTGCCCCAGGGAGCCCTCCCGGCCCCGGTAGCGGTCGGAGCGGCAGCTTTGGACGCGGCGGTCCACGCTTGGGACATCGCGGTGGCAACGGGCCAGAAGTCACGGCTGACGCCGGCGTTGGCGGCCCAGCTCCTCCCGGTGGCCCACCAGCTGGCAGAGCCCCTCCGCGGCTTCGCGTACGCCCCGGCGCTGAACCCGTCCCCGGCCGACGACGCAGTGGCGACGCTCCTGCGGTACCTGGGCCGCAACCCCGAGTGGACGGCTTGAGCCCTGAGCGGGGGAGCGGGAGTGCCGGGAGCCGCAGTGACGGCGCCCGGCACTCCCGCATGCGCACCCCTCGCGCTCGCGGCTCTCGCGCTCCGCATCATCGGTACCCGCGCCGCCTACGTCGGCTTCCTCCGTGCTGGCGGCTTTCGGTGTGCACGTGAGCCGCACCCGCACCCTCCGCACCTTCCGCACCGCCGCCCCGGCTTCGCCCGAACCCGCGCCCTTCCCGCCCGCGCCCGCCCTACCGGCGCCCGCTGCACCGCCTTCGCCCGCACCGTTCGCGCCCGCGGCCTCCGCGCCCGCTGCTTTTGCCCCACAGCCACACCTGCCGCGTCGCCTCCGCGCCGCACCAGGTTCCCGGCGGCGCACCACCCGACCTGCCCGAACGAGCCGCCTTCAGCGCGAAACCGACCCAAAACCCCGACTCACCACTAGCCTCCCAACCATGACGGCATCGGTCACCTCGCCCGACGGGACGGTCATCGGCTTCGAAACCCTCGGCGACGGCCCGCCGATGGTTCTCGTCCACGGCACCGGCGCCGACCACACCCGCTGGGCCGCCGTCCGGGATCGGCTTGCCGAGCGCTATCGCCTCCACCTCGTCGACCGGCGCGGCCGCGGCCTCAGCCGGGCCGAAGCCGCCGACTACGACATCCGGCGCGAAGGCGAAGACATCGCCGCCGTGGCCGAAGCCGCCGGGGGCGATGTCTACCTCCTTGCGCACTCCTACGGTGCCCTCTGCGCCCTGGAAGCCGTGCTCACCACCGAAGCCGTCAGCCGCCTGGTCGCCTACGAACCGCCTCGGCCGGAGCCCGGCGGGTCGGTAGTCCCGCCCGAGGCGCGGCGCCGGATGCGGGCCGCCGACGATCCCGAGCAGATCCTCGAAATCTTCCTTCAGGAGGCGCTCCGGGTGGACGTCGAGGCCATGCGCCGCACCCCCGTCTGGCGCTCGCGGGTGGCCGCCGCGCACACGATCCCCCGGGAACTGGACGTCGTCGAAAACCTGGTCTTCGACGCGCGGCTCGGCGAGATCGCCATCCCCGTCCGGCTGTTCGCCGGCACCGAAAGCCCCGGCTACCTTCGGCTGGCCGCCCACGCCGTTGCCGAACTGATCCCCACCGCCGACGTCGTTGCCATGCACGGCCAAGCCCACCAGGCCATGGACTTCGACCCCGGCCAGTTCACCGAGGCGGTGTTCGCGTTCGGTCCGGCGTGAGACCGCGGCGGTGTGCCCACGCCGCCACCTCCGTCCGGTTCGCCAGGCCCAGCTTCGCCAGCACACTGCGGACGTGGCTCTCCACCGTCCGCTCCGACACCACGAGCCGCTGGGCGATCTGGCGGTTGCTCAACGCTCCGGCCACCAGCGTCACGATCTCGCGCTCCCGGCCGGTCAGCGGGTCGGCCTCGGCGCGGACCCGGTCGAGGAGCGCCGCCGCGTCCCGGACCCAGCCGGGCATGCCGAGCCGGCGGGCCTCGTCGGCCGCCTGGCGGGCCAGGGGCTCCGCGCGGGACAGGTCTCCGAGCGCCGCCAGCTCGGCCGCCAAGCGGACGCGGTTGTGCACGACGTACGGCCGCGCGCCGAGCCGGGTGTCCCAGGCGATCGCCTCCTCGAACAACGGCACCGCCTCCGCGTGCTGCCCGAGGATCGCCGCCAAGCGGCCGGCCCAGCTGCTGGAGCAGTCGCTGCAGAACGTGCCCGCCCCGCCCGAACCGACCGGGGACGCGCCGGCCACCTGCTTGGCCAGCCACTCCGCCGTTTCGACGTCCTCGAACGCCTCCAGCAGCGGCAGCAGGTTCGGCCCGATGCCCGGTGCCTGCCCGATGAAATCGGGGTCGCGCAGGCGGGGACGCAGGGCGTCGTACGCCGCGCGCGCCTCGTCGCGGCGGCCGGTGACCAGCGCGCACAGCGGCCGGGAGATGACCGTGATCGGCAACGGCGGGGCGATCGCCAGCAGCTCGTCGTAGCCGTCCGGGAGCTCCGCCGGGTCGCCGACCACCTCCGCCAGCTGCTGGGCGAACGCGAACGACATCCCGACCGCCGAGCGGTCCTCGGCCAGTTCCGCCTCGGCGAGCTCGCGCGCCAGCCGGTTCTGCGTGCGGGCTTCGGCGAACGCGCCGCGGTAGGCCGCGACCGAGGCCCGCAGCCGCAGCTCGTGCCAGCGGACGAGCGGCAGCCGGGTCGTCGCCGCCAGCGCCGCGATCGCGGCCAGCTCGGTGTCGACGACCGGGATCGTGCCGACTTCGAACGCCGCGTCCAGCCGCCACTTGTGCCCCCACAGCGCCACCAGCGGCCGCGCGGGGCCGCCGAGGGACACCGCGAGCGCGCCCAGCCGCAGCCGCTCGGCCAGCGGGAGCTCGAACGGCCGGATCTTCATCCGGGCGCGGACGGCGTCCAGCACCGCTTCCTGGTCGCCGGACAGCTCGGCCAGCGCCAGCGCTTCGGCGGCGGTTCCGACGGCCTCGGTCGCCCGCCCGTAGTCGGCGGTGACCGCCGCCGACTGGGCCAGGAGCTTCGCGCGCACGGCCGGGTCGGCAGCCGGCCCGATCGCGGCCAGCGCGGACGCCGTCAGCTCGGCCATCCCGGGCAGCAGGTCGGGCGCCGAGGTGTCCCGGACGACGAGCGCCGCGGCGGCGGCGAGCGCCGGATCCGACGTCAGCTCGGCGGCCTCGCGCGCGTGGCCGAGGCTGCCCGCGAACCGGCCCGCGCGGTACTCCGCCGTCGCCAGCTCGACGAGCAGTTCCGCGAGCCCGTCACGGCTGCCCGCGCGGCGGCGGCAGTCGAGCGCGAGGGCCAGGAACCGGGCGGCTTCGGTGAACGCCAGCGAGCGGGTGGCGTCGCGGGCGGCCGCTTCGGCCCAGTCCGCGGCCCGGGCAAGCGCGTCCGGGGTCGCCGCGGCCCGGAACCAGTGCCCGGCCACCACGCCCGGCTCGGCCCGGTGCTCCAGCGCGGCCGCCGTCCGGGCGTGCAGCTGCTCGCGGACGCCCTGGTCGAGGTCGGCGTAGATCCCGTCGCGCACGACGGCGTGGGCGAACCGCCGCGAGCCGGCGACGGCGGGCCGCAGGACCCCGGCGCGCACCGCGCGGTCCAGCGCCGCGACGACGTCGTCGTCCGGCCGCCCGGCCACTTCGGCGACGACGTGCGCGTCGACCTCCTCGCCGAGCACCGAGGCGATCGCCAGCAGCTCCCGCGTCCCGGCGTCGAGCCCGGCGACCGTGGTGCGGACGAGGTGCCGCAGCTCGGCTTCGCCGCCGCCGGTCGCCGCGGACCGGGCCACCGCCTTGAGGTAGAGCGGGTTCCCGCCCGAGCGCCGCAGCGCGTCGACGGCGTCGGCCCCGGCCCGGCCGACCTCGGCGAGGTACGCGCGGACGTCGGGCTCGGTCAGCGGCTCGAGGCGCAGGCTCTCCGTCCCCGGCCGGCCCAGCAGCTCCGGCAGGGCCTCGAACAGCGGGCCGGCCGCGTCGGTGTCCCGGTAGGTCGCGATCACGGCGAGCCGGGACCGGCGGATCTCCCCGGCCAGGTGCCGCAGCAGCCGCAGGGAGGCCTCGTCGGCCCAGTGCACGTCTTCGAGGACGACGACGAGCCCGTCCGGCGCGGCCGCCGCGACCAGCGCGTCGGCGGCCAGCGCGACGAACCGGAACCGGGCCGCGACCAGGTCGGCGCCGGCGCGGTCATCGAGGTCGGCCAGGGCTCGCGAGACCTCCGCGCCCGCCGCCGGCAGGGCCTGCAGCACCCGCCGCCACGGCCACAGCGGCGGGGCGCCCGGGTCGTCGACGCACCGGCCCCAGACCGCGGCCGGGCCGGTGACCGTCTCGGCGAGCCGGGTCTTGCCGATGCCGGCCGGGCCGCCGACGAGCACCAGCGCGCCGGTGCCGCCGTCCGCCGCCGCGAGCCACGCGCGCAGGTCGGCCACGGCACCGGCCCGCCCGACGAACGGTTCGCTGCGCGTCACCCGAGCAGTATCCCCTCCGTGCCCGGTTTGCGCGGTGGTCTCCGTACTGGCACTGATGTCCGGACGGCGCTCGCGGCCGAGAGTGACTCCCAACGCGGTGACCAGCGAAAAGGAGCACCTCATGCACGCCACCATCCACCAGTACCGGAGTCCGCTGGGGACGCACGACCTGGCCGAGGGCGCCCTCGGCGCCGCCACGCTCGCCCAGCTCGGCGGCCCGGCCGGCGCCGTCGTCACCTTCTGGCCCGACGCCGCGGCGGCGGGCGAGGCCGCGGCCCGGCGGCCCGCCGGGACCACCTGGCTCGACACCGGCGTCTACCGGGTCACCGACGCGCACTGGGCGTCGGACGCGGCCTCCTACGCCCAGCTCACCTGGTTCGACGGGCCGCGGGGCGCCGAGCAGTCGGCCGCGGAGCTGCGCGCGGGCCGCGAGCGCATCTGGCCCGCCGTGCGGGATCTCGAGGGCGTCGGCGCGAGCTACACCCTCATCGCCGAAGACCGGTCCCTGGTCGTCGTCGGGTTCGGCGCGTCCGTGGCGACGATCGAAGCCGTCCAGGAGGCGATCATGGCCACTGAGCTGCTGGCCGGCGAGGACCCGGCGCTGCTGCCCGGCCCGGACCGGGTCGACCTGCACCGCGTGCGGCACGCGGCCCTGCCGGCCCCGGCGGGTGCGCGATGAGCCCGCACACCGCCCCCGCGCTGCGCGCCGGGACCTGGACCGTCCGCAGTGGACGGACGACGGCGGGCTTCGAGGTCCGCAACTTCGGCTTCAACCGCGTGCACGGCACGATCCCGGTCCGCACGGGCCGAGTCGAGGTGCGCGACGGCGCCGTGACCGCGGTGCACGCCGAGCTGGACCTGGGCGCGCTGGACACGCGGAACGAGCGTCGTGACCTCGACCTGCGCAAGCCGAACCTGCTCGACAGCGCCGCTCAGCCGGACATGACGTTCGCGGCCACCGGCGTCCGGAGGCAGGACAACGGCTGGGAAGTGACCGGCGAGCTGCGGCTGCGCGGGACGTCGTGCCCGCTGACGCTGACCGTCGAGCCGGTCACCGCCACCCGCGTCCGTGCCACCGGGACGCTGGACCGGGCCCCGCTCGGCCTGCGGGTCCCGCGCGCGGTGATCGGCCGGTACGTCCGGATCGACGTCGAGGCGGAGCTGGAACCGCCTAGCTGAAGTCCTTCGGGAGCAGGGTGGTCGCCGCGTCCGGCGCGGCGACCGCCTTGGGCCGCCGGTCGCGGAAGATCCAGCCGCCGACGATGCCGCCCAGGAACCCGAACAGGTGACCCTGCCAGCTGACCCCCTCGTCGGTGGGCAGCAGGGAGACGAACGTGTAGGCGAAGCACAACGCCATCACGAGCCCGATCACGATGTCGATCGGGTGCCGGTCGAACAGCCCGCGCACGATGATGTAGCCGAAGTAGCCGAACAGCAGGCCGCTGGCGCCGACCGTGACCGTGTGCGACGGCGTGATGAACCAGACGCCGAGCCCGCTGGCGACGATGATCAGCACGCTCACGCCGAGCCACTTCTTCACCCCGCGGTAGGCGGCGAGGAACCCGAACACGAACAGCGGCCCCGAGTTGGCCTCGATGTGCATCCAGCTGGCGTGCATGAACGGCGAGGTCAGGATGTCCGGCAGCGACCCCGGGTCCCGCGGCTCGATGCCGAACTCGCGGCTCAGGTCGTAGCCGTCGACGGCGTTGACGATCTGCACGAGCCACATGACCGCCAGCAGGGCGACCATCGCCCACAGGGCCTTCTTGGCCTCGGCGATCATCAGTTCGGCGTCGCTGCGGGCCGGTTCCTCGCTCATTTCGTTTCCCCCCTGCTCGGTTCGCGCGCCCGAGAATAGCCGCCGCGGGGCCCGGCCGGCGGCGTTCCGGACCCAGCCGTGACCTGGCAGGGTGGTGACCATGACGTCACACCGGCCGGAGATGGTCTTCCGCGGCCGTCGCATGCCCGGCGACCGAGCGTTGGTCATGGCCATCGTCAACCGGACCCCCGACTCGTTCTACGACAAGGGAGCCACCTTCGCCGACACGGCGGCCATCGAAGCGGTGGACCGAGCGGTGGCGGCGGGCGCCGACATCGTGGACATCGGCGGCGTGAAGGCGGGCGAGGGCCCGGAGGTCGACGTCGACGAGGAGAGCAGGAGGGTGGTCCCGTTCGTCGCGGAGGTCCGCCGCCGCCACCCGGAGCTGGTGATCAGCGTCGACACGTGGCGCCACGAGGTGGGCCGCCAGGTCTGCGAAGCGGGCGCGCACCTGCTCAACGACACGTGGGCGGGCGCCGACCCCAAGCTGGTCGAGGTGGCCGCGGAGTTCGGAGCGGGCTACGTGTGTTCGCACGTCGGAGGGATGCCGGTCCGCACGGACCCGTACCCGAAACCCACCGCAGAGCGCCCGTTCTGGCCGAGTTACGAGGACGTCGTCGCGGACGTGATCGCCGAACTGACGACGGCGGCCTCCCGGACGGTGGCGGCCGGGGTGCCGCGCGAAGGGGTGCTGGTGGACCCGACGTTCGACTTCGGCAAGAGCACCCGCCACGGCTTGGAGCTGCTCCGGAACTTCGACCGCCTGGTGGAGACGGGCTGGCCGGTGTTGGTGGCCCTGTCGAACAAGGACCTGATCGGCGAGACGCTGGACGTACAAGCCCACGACCGCTTGGCCGGAACCCTGGCGGCAACGGCAATAGCGGCAAAGGCAGGGGCGGCGGTGTTCCGCGCACACAATGTAAGAGAGACGCGCGAGGCAGTGGAGGCGGTAGCGGCATTCGCGTGATTCAAAGGAGGGAGCTGGGTGGTCATCCCGTCGCCTGAGGCCGTGAAAATCGCTTTGAGCCGGGCCCGCAACCCACAGCGCGGGGCTGGATGACGACGCAAGCTTGCGGGCCCGGCTCAAAGTGATAGGCCTCGTTCAGGCGACGGGATGGCCACCCTGCGGCCCACCTCCTCAGGGTGGGCTGACAGCGCGAAGGGGTGGTCATCCCGGAGCCTGCCTGTCCGGCGAGGACGCTTTTGTCTTTTCTGCCGCGGTAGGGCGGGTCCGACCTCCCCCGCCCCTCCGGTGGGATTCTCAGTCGTCGCCCGGGTGTGTCAAGGCGGGAAAGCGTGCCTT
>NZ_JBSFNC010000130.1:0-26071 GCF_053586895.1 Amycolatopsis sp. NPDC003731
CTGGCCGAACACGCCCACACACCGTCACCCCGTGTGACCGACGTGAGGACCCGCTTTGACCACGCACACCACCGCCGCCGCCGGCCCGGCCACCCGGGTCACCATCCCCTTCGTCGAGTACCGCGCGCTGACCCTCGACGCCGCCGCCTGGCGACTGCTGGCCACCAGCCCGCACGTCGCCGAACTCCTTGCCGAATGGGTCGAGTGGGACCGCCGCCGCACGCTGCGGGAGACCTCCCACGCGGTGTCGGCCGCCGCCGACTGGCGCGCCCTCGCCGCCGCGCCGACCTACGCCGAACTCGAACGCCGCCGCGCTATCGCCACCCGGCCCGCCCTGACACCGCCCCAGATCCGCGCACAGGCCGCCGCGTCCTGGGCTCGGGTCGACGGCTGGATCGCCACGCGAGAGGCCGCCTGATGACCACCACGACACCGAACGACGGGGGAGCATCAATGGGTACCTACGACCTCGAACCGTCCATCCTGGACGGGGCCGACTTGCTCGACTCGTTGCGGGCCGCGCTCACCCGGTACGTGGCCTTGCCCAACCCGGAGACCGCCGACGCTATCGCCCTGTGGATCGCGGCCACCCACGCGCAACCGGCGTGGGCGCACGCACCCCGGCTGGTGATCCGCGCCCCGGAGAAGCGCTGCGGGAAATCCCGACTGCTCGACATCGTGGAAGCCACCTGCCACAACCCCTTCATCACCGTCAACAGTAGCCCGGCCGCCGTCTACCGGTCGGTGTCCGAGGACCCGCCCACCCTGCTCGTCGACGAGGCGGACACGATCTTCGGGCCGAAGGCCGACGGGAACGAGGACCTGCGCGGGCTGCTCAACGCCGGGCACCAGCGCAACCGGCCGGCCAAGCGCTACGACGCCACCAACCAGCGCGTCGAGTCCATCCCCACGTTCGCCATGGCCGCCCTCGCCGGCATCGGCGCGATGCCGGACACCATCGAGGACCGCGCCGTCATCGCCCGGATGCGCCGCCGCGCCCCCGGCGAAACCGTCGCACCGTACCGGCACCGCCGCGACCGGCCCGCGCTGCGCGCGCTCGCCGACAACCTGCACGCGTGGCTGCGTGCTGACCTGTCCACATTGGAGACCGCCGAACCGGAGATGCCCGTGGAAGACCGCGCCGCCGACACCTGGGAACCCCTCGTGGCTGTCGCCGACCACGCCGGCGGAACCTGGGGAGACCGCTCCCGTACCGCCGTGCTCGCCCTCACCGCCGCCGCCGACGAGGACAACGACAGCAACGACCGGCAACGCCTGCTCACCGACTGCCGCACCGCGTTCGGCGACGAACTCGCCCTGCCCACCGCCGAGCTGCTGCACCGCCTGCGCGCGCTGGAGGAGTCGCCGTGGCGCGAGTACGGCGCCACCGGGCTCACCGCCATGAAGCTCGGCAGTCTGCTCAAGGAGTACGGCATCCGCTCGGACACCATGCGGTTCCCCGGTGCCGGGCAGGCCAAGGGCTACCGCCGCGCCGACTTCACCGACTCGTGGGAGCGCTACTGCTCCGAACCGCCGGCCAAACGCGACGGCGACGAGGCCGCCGGGGGCGCGATCCCGCTGCGCCGGGCGCGGTCGGCCTGACACCGCCGGGCGGGGTAGCCGTACCAGCCGTACCAGCCTCGTTTTCGCAGGTCAGCCCTGGTACGGCTTCCCCGCCTGGTACGGCTCAAGCCGTACCACTGTCACTGCCCTGGTACGGCTCAAGCCGTACCAAGAATCCAAGCCGTACCGCACCTGACCAGGCAAAACGAGGCTGGTACGGCTGGTACGGCTTACCCCCTCAGCACCGACAACCGACCACGCCATAACCGAGGAGTGCCCATGCGCATCGCCGCCCCCGACAGCACGACCCGAAGGGCTCACCACCGATGGCCACGCCGCGCCGACACCTCACCATCGCCGAACTTTGCGAAGAGCTGGCAGTAGCTCGCTCGACCTTCTACGAGTGGCGCGCCAAGAAGCGCGCGCCCCGCTGCATCAAGCTCCCGAACGGAGAGATCCGCATCCGCCGAACCGACCTCGAAACCTGGCTGGACAACTGTGAGGAGGCCGCCTGATGGACACTACGTACGACGTCAAGATCTGGAAAGTCGAGCGGCGCGCCTGGAAGTCGAAGACGAGCTACCGCGTCGTGTGGTTCGTCGCCGGCGTTCGGTTCGGCGAGACCTTCGAGACGAGCGCTCTGGCCGATAGCTTCCGCTCAGACCTGGTTGCCGCGTCCCGCCGGGGCGAGGCTTTCGAGCGGACGCAGGGGCTGCCGGTCTCCAAGCTCCGGCAGGAGAACGAGATGCCATGGTTCGACTTCGCGTGCAAGTACATCGACATGAAGTGGCCACGGGCCGCCGGGAAGTCGCGAGCCGGAAACGCTGACGCACTCGCCAGCGTGACGCCGGCACTGCTCGCGACGACCCGTGGTGCTCCGGACGGCAAGACGCTCCGTCGGGCGCTCACTGGATGGGCGTTCAACACCAAGCGCCGCGACGAGCCGAAGCCGCGCGATGTTGAGCAGGCGTTGAAGTGGCTCGGGGCAAACACCGCGCCGGTGTCAAGGCTCAATGACAAGGCAGTACTTCGGGAGGTGCTGGAAATGTTGTCGCTCAAGCTCGACGGAAAGCAGGCCGCCGCGAAGACCGTCAACCGAAAGCGCGCTGTTCTGTTCAACGCGCTGGAGTACGCCCACGAACTGAAGCTGTTGACCGCAAATCGACTTTCCGAGGTGAAGTGGACGGCCCCGAAGACGGTTCGAGCCATCGACAAGCGCGTGGTCATCAACCCGCAGCAGGCAAGGAGCCTGTTGTCCGAAGTGGAGGCACAACGGATCGAGGGGCAGCCGCGCCGGTCGTCGGGTCCGATGCTCGTGGCGTTCTTCGCCGTCATGTACTACGCGGCTCTCCGGCCGGAAGAGGCGGCCATGCTGCGCAAGGCGGACTTGCAGCTCCCCGAGGAGGGCTGGGGTGAGTTGCTGTTGTCGGAGACTGCGCCGATCACCGGTGCGGCCTGGACGGACAGCGGGGAGCGACGGGACCGCAGGCAACTCAAGCAGCGGGGAAAGGGAGAGGTCCGCCCGGTGCCGTCGCCCCCGCCGTTGACGGCGATTCTGCACGCCCACCTGAATACGCTCGGCACGGCGGCCGATGGCCGGCTGTTCCGGAACTTGACCGGGGGAGACCTCGCGGAATCCACGATCGGTCGGGTGTGGGACAGGGCACGGAAAGGCGCGTTCTCAGAGGACGAGTACGCCTCGCCGCTGGCTAAGCGTCCGTACGACCTCCGGCACGCGTGTGTGTCCACCTGGCTGGCCGCTGGCGTGCCGTCCACGCAGTGCGCAGAGTGGGCCGGACACTCAGTGGCCGTCCTGCACCAGATCTACGCCAAGGTGATCGCCGGCCTGGAGTCGGCGGCCCACGACCGCATCGAGAAGGCGCTCGACTGGCGGGGGGAGCGCGGGGGCGCATAGGGGGTGGAGGGCCGTAGACGGCCGGACAGCCCCGGACACCGCCGGACCAAACGAGATCAGCCCCTGACCGGATAATGCCTGGTCAGGGGCTGATTTCTGCTGGTGGGCCACTGTGCCCCCGGTGAGATTCGAACTCACACTGGACGGGTTTTGAATCCGTTGCCTCTGCCAGTTGGGCTACGGGGGCGTGACGTGGTGACTCTACGGGATCACCGGACCCCGCCCGCCGCCGGGGGCGGGGTGCGGAAAGCGGTCAGCGTCACTACGTGGTGAACGCCATCTCTTCTTCTGGATCGTTCCCGGTAGGCTTCAGGTTCGCGGAACGCCGCGAGATGTCAACACCCGCCGAGTCTTCAGGAGGACCCCGGTGACCGATCAGGCTACCGAGGCCAATGGTGCCGACACCGTGCCGCAGCGTCGGGTGCTCGTTGCGGAAGACGAGGCCCTGATCCGGCTCGACCTCGTCGAAATGCTGCGTGAAGAGGGCTACGAGGTCGTCGGCGAGGCCGGGGATGGCGAACAGGCCATCTCCCTCGCCACCGATCTGAAGCCCGATCTCGTGATCCTCGACGTCAAGATGCCCAAGCTCGACGGCATCGAGGCCGCCGCCAAGATCACCGGGGACCGGATCGCGCCCGTGGTCATCCTCACCGCCTTCAGCCAGCGGGATCTCGTCGAACGCGCGCGGGATGCCGGGACCATGGCCTACCTCGTCAAGCCCTTCGCCAAGCGGGACCTCGTGCCCGCCATCGAGCTCGCCGTCAGCCGGTTCTCCGAGCTGCAGGCTCTCGAGGCCGAGGTCGCCGGGCTCACCGACCGGCTCGAGACGCGGAAGGTCATCGACCGCGCCAAGGGCCTGCTCATGAGCCGCCAGGGGCTCACCGAGCCCGATGCCTTCCGGTGGATCCAGCGGACCGCCATGGACCGGCGGACCACCATGAAGGCCGTGGCCGAGGCCGTCGTCGAGAGCATCGGGAGCTAGCCGGACCGACGGCCGGCAGGCAGAATCACCCAGGTGAAACTCCGCCTGCTGGCCGTGGTCGTCCTCCTCCTGAGCGCCGCGGGCTGCCAGGCCGAACAACCCAGCGCGCCCGCGCCGGCGACCTACGAGCTGCCGCCGCGGCAGGTGCGGCCGGACGAGACCGCCCTCAAGCTGCCGCCCGCCAAGAACGGTGACACCGAGTTCACCCTCCTCGGCCTCGCCGCCGGGCTGCCCAGCATCACCGGGAGCCACACCGAATTCCCCGCGAAGGGCCAGTTCGTGCGGGTGCGGCTCGTCGTGACCAACACCGGCACCTCCAGCGTCCTGTTCGACACCGGGCGCCAGCTGCTCGTCGACGACCGGGGAACCGCCCACCCGCCGGAAGAGCAGGCCATGATCATCAAGCGCCAGCCGCGGCAGTTCGACCTCGGGCACGGCGTGCGCGTCGAGTTCGATCTCTACTGGGACATCCCCAAGGACCGGAAGCCCGCCGCGGTCAGGGCCTTCGGCGGCCCGAGCATCGCCGACATGAAGAACCTCACCGGCACCGACATCAAGCTGTGAAAAAAGGGGCCCGGCACCGAAAGTGCCGGGCCCCCGAAACGGACCATCAGACGCCGAGGTCGCCACCGAGGTAGGCGGCCCGGACCTGCGGGTCGTCCAGCAGGTCGGCCCCGCGGGCGCTCTTGACCACCTGACCGGTCTCGAGCACGTACGCCCGGTCGGACAGCTTCAGCGCCTGCTGGGCGTTCTGCTCGACCAGCAGCACCGTCGTGCCGCGCTTGTTGATCTCCCGGATGATGTCGAAGATCTGCGCGATCAGCATCGGCGCCAGGCCCATCGACGGCTCGTCGAGCAGCAGCACCTTCGGCTTCGTCATCAGCGCGCGGCCGATGGCGATCATCTGCTGCTCGCCGCCCGACATCGTGCCGCCGAACTGGGTCCGGCGCTCGTTCAGCCGGGGGAACAGCTCGTAGACCTCGTCGAGGTCGGCCTGGAGGTCGTCCTTGCGGGTGTAGGCCCCCATCAGGAGGTTCTCCTGCACCGTCATGCCCGGGAACACGCCCCGGCCCTCCGGCGACTGGCCGATCCCGAGCAGCACGCGCTTGTGCCCCGGGGTCTTCGAGATGTCCTGGCCGTTGAACAGGATCCGGCCGCTGGTGAGCGGCCGCAGCCCGGAGATCGTCTTGAGCGTCGTGGTCTTGCCGGCGCCGTTGGCCCCGATCAGCGACACGATCTCGCCCTCGTCGACCTGGATGCTCATGCCCTTGAGGGCGGCGATCTTGCCGTAGTGGACGTTGATGTCCTGGACGTCAAGAAGCATCTTCGGCCACCCCCAGGTACGCCTCGATCACCTTCTGGTTGCTCTGCACCTCGTGCGGTAGCCCTTCTGCGATCTTCTGGCCGAAGTCGAGCACCGCCAGCCGGTCGCTGATGTGCATGACCAGGCCCATGTCGTGCTCGATGAGCAGCACGGTGCGGCCGTCGTCCCGGATCTTGCGGATCAGTTCCTGCAGAGCGTTCTTCTCTGCCGGGTTCATGCCCGCGGCCGGCTCGTCGAGCAGCAGCAGCTTCGGGTCGGTGGCCAGCGCCCGCGCGATCTCCAGCCGGCGTTGATCGCCGTAGGAGAGGTTCTTCGCGGTCTCGTGCTCCACCTTGCCGATGCCGACGAACTCGAGCAGCTCACGCGCCCGCTCACGGCCGCGCTTCTCCTCCTTGCGGTGCCACGGCAGGCCGAGCACCGCGCCGATCGCGCCGGTCTTGTGGTGCGCGTCCGCGCCGACCATGACGTTCTCGATCGCCGACATGTTGTGGAACAGCCGGATGTTCTGGAACGTCCGGGCGATGCCGCGCTTGGTGACCTGGAAGCGCTTCATCCCGTCGATGCGGTCGCCGTCGAAGCGCACCTGGCCCTCGGTCGGCTGGTAGACGCCGGTGACCACGTTGAACACCGTGGTCTTGCCCGCGCCGTTCGGGCCGATCAGGGCGAAGATCTCGCCTTCGTTGATGGAGACGTTCACCTCGCGTAGGGCGGTGACACCGCCGAAGCGCATGGTGATGTTGTCGAACTCGAGCAAGGGGGTCACTTGGCCACCTCCGCCTGGACCTCGGTGTCCGGACCCGCCACTTCGCCACCGAGCGAGCCCATGCCGCCGGTGCCTTCCCGTAGCTCGGCTTTTCGTTGTCGTGAGGGCAGGATGCCTTCGGGCCGCAGCGCCATCATCGCCACCAGGACCGCGCCGAACAGCAGGATCCGGAACTCCGCCGGGTCCTTGTCGCCGAGCAGGTGCTTCAGCCACTCGACGGACCGGAGGCGCTCGGGGATCCAGGCCACCAGGAAGGCACCGAGGATGACGCCCGGCAGGTTGCCCGCACCGCCCAGCACGACCGCGGCGAGGATCGTCGCGGACAGGATGAACGGGAAGTTGTCCGGGGCGATGAAGACGGCCTTGCTGGCGTAGATGCCGCCCGCGAAGCCACCGATCATCGCGCCGATCGCGAAGGCGAGCAGCTTGAACTTGAACGTCGGCACGCCCATCAGCTCGGCGGCGTCCTCGTCCTCGCGGATCGCGGCCCACGCGCGCCCGACGCGGCTCTTCTGCAGCCGCACCGAGAACACGATCACCAGCACGATCGCGACCAGGATCAGGTAGTAGTACGGCGCCGGGTCGAGCAGGAACTCCATGCCGAAGATCGGCGACGGGTGCGGGATGTTGGTGATCCCGCGGGCGCCGCCGATGCCGTCGGTGTTCTGCGCGGTGATCCGGACGATCTCCCCGAACCCGAGGGTGACGATGGCCAGGTAGTCACCGCGCAGCCGCAGGGTCGGAGCACCGAGGATGACACCCGACACCGCGGCGAGCACGATCCCGACCAGGATCGTCGGCCAGACGTTCCAGCCGAACTTCGTGCCGAAGATCGCCACCGTATAGGCGCCGATCGCGAAGAACGCCACGAACCCGAGGTCCAGCATGCCGGCCAGGCCGACCACGATGTTCAGGCCGATCGCCAGCAGGATGTAGGTCCCGATCGGGAAGATCAGGACGCTCGTCCAGTCCGAAGCCGGCGACATGAACGAGCCGATCCAGGGTGCCGGGAGGATCAGCGCGAACACGATCAGGGCGATGTAGACGAGGTACCGCTGCCAGATCGGAGCGTGCTGCCACCAGTCCCGCGCGCCGTTCACCGGCTGGAACGAGCGGCGAGTGTTTTCCTTGGTACTCACACCGTCGCCTTTCATGCGCGAGCTCGCTGGAGGGATTCACCGAGGATGCCGGTGGGGCGGAACATGAGCACGAGCACGAGGACCACGAACGCCGTGACGTCCTTCCACTCGGAACCGAGGAAGATCGCGCTCCAGTTCTCGACCAGGCCGAGCACGATGCCGCCGAGGAGCGCACCGCGCAGGTTGCCGATCCCGCCGAGCACGGCCGCGGTGAACGCCTTGATCCCGAGCACGAAACCGACGCGGTAACCGGTGTTCTCGAGTTCCATCAGATACAGCGCGGAGGCCACACCGGCCATCGCGCCACCGAGCAGGAAGGTGATCCGCACGATGCGGTCGATCGAGACGCCCATCAGCACGGCGGCCTCGGGGTCCTGGGCGGTCGCCCGGATGCCGCGGCCGATGCGGGTGCGGCGCACCAGCTGGTCCAGCACCACCATGACGATCACCGCGCCGATGATGACCAGGACCTGGTCGGTGCGGACGACGGCGTTGCCGACCGGGAACAGCGTGTCGCGGTCGACGAACCGGGGCGCGTTTTGCGGGACGCGGCCCGACTTTTCGAAGACGTTGGGGATGATCACCAGCGCGAAGAGCTCCTGCAGGAAGATCGACGCGCCGATCGCGGAGATCAGGGCCGCGAGCTTCGAGGAGCCGCGCTTGCGCAGCGGCCGGTAGGCGACCTGCTCCAGCACGACCGCGGAACCGCCGGACAGCACCGCGGAGGCGAGCATGAGCGCGAGCAGGAGCAGGATCATCGCGCCCAGGCCCAGCACGATGTTGCCGGAGGTGGCGATGCTGGCCAGGATGAACAGGGACGTCATCGTCCCGATCATGAAGATTTCGGAGTGGGCGAAGTTGATCAGCCGCAGGACGCCGTAGACCATTGTGTAGCCGAGGGCGACGAGGGCGTAGATGGAGCCGAGAACCAGTCCGCCGATGGTGCTGCCGAGGAACTGGTCTTGCAGGGTCTGCAACATGACGTGAGCGCCTTACGAGACAGGGCGAGGACAGGGATACGGGCCGGGAGCGGAGGTGCTGTGGTGACCACAGCGCCCCCGCTCCCGTCAGTCGCTATTCCTGTTGCGTCAGCCGGTGATCTTGGCTTCGGTCGATGCGCCGAGGTTCTTGATGACGCCGCCGACGACCTGGTACACGTTGATCGCGGCGGTCTCGGGCTCACCGTTCGCCTTGAACTTGATCTGCTTCGACGCGCCCTTGAAGTCTTCCGTCTTCAGGAACTCGTTGATCTTCTCGCCGGTGGTGTTGCCGGCCTTGACCGCGTTGATGAGGGCGGTCGCGGCGTCGTAGCCCTCGGTCGCGTAGATCGCCGGGGCGACGTTGAACTTCGCCTTGTACTTGGTGGCGAACTCGTCCGTGGTGCCCGCGTCCGGGATGTTGCACGGGCAGCCGATGACGGCGCCTTCGGCGGCCGCGGCACCCGCGCCCGAGACCAGCTGCGGGTCGAGCGAACCGTCACCGGTGGCGAAGATGGCCTTCACGCCGCCGTCACGCAGCTGCTTGAGCAGCGGGCCGCCCTGCGCGTAGTAGCCACCGAAGGTGATGATGTCCGGGTTGGCCGCCTTGACCTTCTGCACGGTCGAGGAGTAGTCCGGCGCGTCCTTCGGGAACTTGTCGCGCTCGACGGTGACGCCCTTCTCCTTGAAGGTCTTCTCGAACGCGTCCGCGAGGCCGACGCTGTACTCCTGGTCGTCCGAGATGACGAACGCCTTCTTCGGCGACTTCGCCGTGATCAGGAAGTTCGCGATGGCGGGGCCCTGGTCGTCGTCGTTCGCCACGACGCGGTGCCAGTACGACCAGTTGTTCTTCGCCAGGCCCGGGTTCGTCGCCGAGGGCGAGACGCTCGGGATCTTGTTCTGCTCGAGCTGGCCGCCGATGGCCTTCGACTCGCCGGAGAAGGCCGGGCCGATCAGCGCGGTGATCTTGTCCGAGCCGATCGCCGTGGTGATCAGCGAGGTCGCCTGGTCGGCCTTGCCCTGGCTGTCGTAGGTCTTCAGCTCGATCTTGGTCTTCGGATTCGTGGCGTTGTACTCGTCGATCGCGAGCTGGGCGCCGTTGCGGGGCGGGAGCACGATCCCGGAGTTCTCCCCGGTGAGGTCGCCCATGAACCCGATCTTCAGCGTGCTGCCGTCACCACTGCTCGACGAGCCGCCACCGGCGCAGCCCGCCAGCGCGAGCGACGTCGCCGCTGCGAGGGCGAGAACCCGTCCAAAACGCACTCCTGACACCGACTACCTCCCATGACCAACCAGCCGCCGGTAGGCGTTGCCCCCGACACAGGGGCTAGGTTAGGGCAGGAAGATATCCCTCTCGCCCGTCTTGTGCACAGGCGGCCTCACTACTCTGTGTCCACATCGTGACGATCGCAACCGACACGAATTGCACGAAAAGGCGAACAACGTTTCCCTGTGGCCCGCCGCTGGTCACGCAGCGATGCTAAGTATCCGGGCTCGTTCTGCGAATGGGTGACAGTGATGTTTCACCGGTATGTCATCGCCCATTTCGGCGGCCGGTGCGTGGCCGGTTTCCGGTGACTCCGCAGTTCACACTGGCGGGGTCCCGGTGGAGCGGGCACCGCCGTAGGGGTGCACCTTACGTCCGGTTCGGGCGCCCGGACGGACCACCCCCCGCTCGAAAGTCCCCTCCTTCGTCACAACCAACGGTTGTCGTGACCGCCGGAACGGCTGTTGGACCCGCACCGCCCCCGGGCGGTTCGCTGGAAGCAGCCGGAAGACAGGGAGAGACACGATGAGCAAGACGATCGAGGGTGTGGCGGCGGGGGTGCCGTTCGTGGCGGTGCCGCCGGCGGACCCGGAGGCGCCGGCGGCCCTGGTGGCGGGCTGGCACCTGATGGACGAGCCGAACAGCGAACGCGCGATGGCGGACGCCGTCCCGATGGCGGGCTTGCCGGCCTGGCGCGTGTACTTCGGGCTGCCGCTCTCCGGGGCCCGGCTGCCCGAGGGCGGGCCGGAGGAGGTCTTCCGGCGCGCGAGCGAGGACGCCGTCCTCAACGTCTTCGAGCCGGTGACCGAGCAGGCCGCGGACGAGTTCCCGGCCGCGCTGGCCGAACTGCGCGACCGGCTGCCGGGCGCGACCGGACCGCTCGGCGTGTTCGGCGGGTCGGCCGGGGCGCTGGTGGCCCTGGAGGTGCTTGCCCGCGGCGACGCCGGGATCGCGGCCGCGGCGGTGGCCAGCCCGGTCGTCCAGCTCGCCCCGACGATCACCGCCAACGAGCGCCGCTTCGGGGCGACGTACGCGTGGACAGAGCGGTCCCGCGCGGTCGCGGCGCGCTACGACTACGTGGACCGGGCCGCCGAACTCGCGGCGCCGCTGCTGCTGGTCGTCGGCGCGGACGACGACATCGCCGTGCGGGAGCCCGCGGAGGCGCTGCGCGAGAAGGTGGGGGCCGAGCTGGTGACGGTGGAGGGGATGGCGCACGAGTTCCCGCCGGGGACGCCGGCCGCGGCCCGTGTCGACGCGGCGTTCAGCGAGTGGTTCGCGCGGCGGTTGCGGGGCTGAGGTCGCTGCCTGGCAGCCACGCGTGTTCGGGGACGTCGGCCGCGGCCGGTGCCGACGCCGTGTTCAGCGGGCGGTTCGCGCGGTTGCCAGGCTGACGTCCTCGGCCGGCAGCCAGGCATGCTCCGGGTCGTAGGCGCACCAGTCCTCGTCACGGCTGGTGCGCCCCGCGGCGGCCAGCAGGCGCCGCAATGCCGGGTGCGCCTTGCCGCGCCGCCAGACCAGCGACCACGGGAACAGCGGGGACGGCTCGAACGGCAGCACCTTCAGGTTCAGGTCGGCCGCCAGCTCCATGTCGGCGCCGGCCAAGGTGACGCGCCGCTTGCCGTACCGCGTCTGCTCCAGGGTGTGGCGCAGGTCGTAGCTGACGCCGGAGTCGTCGATCGGCACCCCGAACTCCTCGCACAGCTCGTGCAGGTAGGACAGCCACTCCGCCGGCCCGCCGAGGCCGGGCAGCCAGATCCCGTCGGCGCGCAGCTCCTCCAGCCGCAGCACGTCCTGCACGGCCAGGGGGTGCTCCGGCGCGAGCAGAGCGACCAGCGGCTCGAACCGGACCGGCCGGTGCTCCAGCTCGTCCGGCAGCGGCCGCCCGCAGCCGGACACCCGGCCGAAGGCGGCGTCGAGCTCGCCGGACAGCAGCGGGCCGATCGCGTTGGCGAACCCGCGGCCGGCGACCCGGTCGATGCGCAGCCCCGGCTCGTGCGCGGCCAGGCGGCGGAGCAGGAACATGGGGGAGAGCCGGTGGTCGACGAGGTCGAGGCGCAGCGGCCGGTCGTCGGCGCCCATCGCGGCGACCGCGGCGTCGGCCACCTTCACCAGCTCGCGCGCGTGCGGGAGGAACCGCTCGCCGTCGGCCGTCAGCTCGACCGAGCGAGGCGTGCGCAGGAACAATGGTGTCGCGAGCGCGTCCTCGAGCTTCTTGATCCGCTTCGACAGCGCCTGCTGGGTGAGGAACAGCGCCTGGGCGGCCCGCCCGAAGTGCCGCTGCTCCGCGGTCACCACGAACGCCCGGACCTGGGCGACGTCGAGGTCCACGGGAGGCTCAGGCGCCCGGCGGCCGGTCCCGGACCACGCAGGTCAGCCGGGCGGTGCAGGTGCGGCGGCCCTCGTCGTCGGTCAGCACGATCTCCGCGGTGATCGTGCCGCGGCCGATGTGCAGCGGCGTCGCCACCCCGGTCACCTTGCCCGAGCGCACGGCCCGGTGGTGCGTGCAGGACAGCTCCAGCCCCATCGCCGCCCGGCCGGGGCCGGCGTTGAGCGCGGCGACCGTCGAGCCCAGCGCTTCGGCGAGCACGGCGTTCGCGCCGCCGTGCAGCAGCCCGTAAGGCTGCAGGTTGCCCTCGACCGGGATGGTGCCGATCACGCGTTCGGCGGTCGCTTCGATCAGCTGCATGCCGACCTTGTCGTTCAGCTGCTGGTCCGCGGCCGCCGGGTCGATGCCGGCCAACCGGTCCACGTCGATGGGGACGGCACCGTCGGTCACGCAAAGCTCCTCTTCCTATGCGACACGTAAGAGTGTCGGACCCTCAGCCTAGACTCGGCCTCGTGAGCCCGAGTGAGAAGACGACCGTTGCCAACGCCACAGGAACCACCGCCACCGCCGGGCGGCCGAAGCTGCTCCTGATCGACGGCCATTCCATGGCCTACCGCGCGTTCTTCGCCCTGCCCGCGGAGAACTTCAGGACGAAGACCGGCCAGGTCACGAACGCGGTCTTCGGCTTCACCTCGATGCTCATCAACCTCCTGCGCGACGAAGCGCCGACTCACCTGGCGGTGGCGTTCGACCTCTCGCGCAAGACGTTCCGCTCGGAGACGTACGCCGACTACAAGGCGAACCGCAGCACGACGCCGGACGAGTTCCGCGGCCAGGTGGACCTGGTCAAGGAAGTCCTCGACGTGCTCGGCATCCCTTCTTTGGTGAAGGAGAACTTCGAAGCCGACGACATCATCGCCACGCTCACCACGCAGGCGACGGCCGACGGCTTCGACGTCCTCATCTGTACGGGCGACCGGGACGCGCTGCAGCTGGTCACCGAGCAGGTCACCGTGCTGTACCCGAAGCGCGGCGTCTCGGAGATGACCCGGTTCACCCCGGACGCCGTCGAGGAGAAGTACGGGCTCACCCCGCGGCAGTACCCGGACTTCGCCGCGCTGCGCGGCGACCCGTCGGACAACCTGCCGAGCATCCCCGGCGTCGGCGAGAAGACCGCGGCCAAGTGGATCAAGCAGTTCGGCTCGCTCGGCGACCTGATCGACCGCGTGGACGAGGTCAAGGGCAAGGTCGGCGACGCGCTGCGGGCGCACCTGTCCTCCGTCCAGCTCAACCGGCAGCTCACCGAGCTGATCCGGGACGTCGAGCTGGAGGTCGCGCCGTCCGGGCTGGAGCTGCGCCCGTGGGATCGCGAAGCGGTGCACGCGCTGTTCGACGAGCTCGAGTTCCGCGTGCTGCGGGACAGGCTGTTCGCGACGCTGCAGAGCGCCGAGCCCGAGGCCGACGAAGGCTTCGAGGTCTCCGGAGCCGCGCTCGAGCCCGGTGCGCTGGGCGCGTGGCTCGCCGCGCACGCCGGCCCCGGCGAGCCGGTGGCCCTGTCCTTCCGCGCCGTGGGCACCTCGGTCCGGTCCGACCTGCGCGCGGTCGCCTTCGCGACGGTCGACGGTGAAGGCGCGTATGTCGACGTCACGGCGATGGACCAGGCCGACGACGCCGCGCTCGCCGCCTGGCTGGCCGACCCGAAGATCCGCAAGACCGGCCACGACCTCAAGGTGCCGCTGCACGCGATCCGCGCCCGCGGCTGGGCCCTCGCCGGGCTGGCCATGGACACCGCGCTGGCCGCCTACCTGGTGCGGCCCGGGCAGCGCACGTTCGAGCTGGACGACCTCGCGCTGCGCTACCTGCACCGCGAGCTGCGCTCGGAGACCGACGGCGGCGACGGCCAGCTGTCGCTGCTCGACGGCGGCGCGGAAGGCCTGGAGCAGAAGGAGATCCAGGACGAGCTGGTCAAGGCCCGCGCGATCTTCGAGCTGGCCGGGGCGCTCGAGAAGGAACTGGAGCAGATCGGCGGCGCGAAACTGCTCGCCGAGCTGGAGCTGCCGTTGCTGGAGGTCATCACCGAGGTGGAGATCGCCGGCGTCGCCGTCGACCTCGAGCAGCTGACTTCGCTGGAGGCCCACTACCTCTCGCGGGTCACGCAGGCCGCCGAAGAGGCGTACGCGGTGATCGGCAAGCAGATCAACCTCGGCTCGCCGAAGCAGCTGCAGGTCGTGCTGTTCGACGAGCTCGGCATGCCGAAGACCAAGCGCACCAAGACCGGCTACACGACCGACGCCGAGGCGCTGCAGGGCCTGTTCGAGAAGACCGAGCACCCCTTCCTGCAGCACATGCTGGAGCACCGGGACGCGACGAAGCTGCGCACCACGGTCGAGGGCCTGATCAAGTCCGTCGCCGACGACGGGCGGATCCACACCACGCTGCTGCAGACCATCGCGGCCACCGGGCGGCTGTCCTCGACCGAGCCGAACCTGCAGAACATCCCGGTCCGCACCGAAGAGGGCCGCCGCATCCGCGACGCCTTCGTCGTCGGCGAGGGCTACACCGAGCTGATGACCGCGGACTACAGCCAGATCGAAATGCGGATCATGGCGCACCTCTCGCAGGACGAGGGCCTCATCGAGGCGTTCAACTCCGGCGAGGACCTGCACACGTTCGTGGCGTCGCGGGCGTTCTCCCTGCCTCCGGAGGAGATCACGCCGGAGCTGCGCTACCGCGTCAAGGCGATGTCGTACGGCCTCGCGTACGGCCTGTCGGCGTACGGGCTTTCGCAGCAGCTGCGAATCTCCACCGAAGAGGCCAAGGAGCAGATGGAGGCGTACTTCGCCCGCTTCGGCGGCATCAGCGACTACCTCCACTCGGTCGTCGGCGTCGCGGCGAAGAACGGCTACACCGAAACGGTGTTCGGGCGCCGCCGCTACCTGCCGGACCTCAACAGCGACAACCGCCAGCGCCGCGAGATGGCCGAGCGGATGGCGCTCAACGCCCCGATCCAGGGCAGCGCGGCCGACATCATCAAGGTCGCGATGCTCAACGTCCACCGCGCGCTGGTCGAGGCGAAGCTGAAGAGCCGGATCCTGCTGCAGGTCCACGACGAACTCGTGCTCGAGGTCGCGGAGGGGGAGAAGGAGCAGTTGGAGAAGCTGGTGCGCGAGGGCATGGGCTCGGCGTACGCGCTGGCCGTGCCGCTCGAGGTCTCGGTCGGCTACGGCCGGTCGTGGAACGAAGCCGCGCACTGACCTCTGGTCACTCGGTGTCACGGCCCGGATCACCGGGTCGTGACGCGGATGTACTCGGGCGGACGTCGTCGCGTGTCCCGTGCCGCGACGATGCTGGGCGCCATGGCCAGTGACTTCCAGCGGCGCAAGATCTCCGGCGTCTTCGGCGCCATGGACGCCGACGGTGACGGGTTCCTGACGGAGGCCGACTTCCGGGCGCTCACCGCGCGGTGGCTCGACCTCCGCGGCACCGACGCGGGCACCCCGGACGGGCAGAAGCTCATCGCCGTGATGATGGGCTGGTGGAGCACCCTCGACGCGGCCGCGGGCGGTGGCGGCCAGGTCAGTCTCGACCAGGTGCTCCAGGTCGTCGACGCCTTGCCGGCGATGCCGGGCGCGGTCACCGGCACGGCCGAGGCGATGTTCGAGGCCGTCGACGAAAACGGCGACGGCGTCATCTCCGCCGCCGAGTACGACCGCCTCATCGCGGCCTGGAACGGGGTCGGCACCCCGTCCGGAGACGTCTTCGCCCTCCTCGATTCCGACGGCGACGGCCGCCTGTCCCGCGAGGAGTTCTCCCGGCACTGGTTCGAGTTCTGGGCCGGCGACGACCCGGCCGCGCCCGGCAGCCGCGTGTTCGGCGCAGTGTGATCCCGCGATGTGCCGAACGGATGACTCCGTTCGGGTGAGCCATTACCGCTGGGTAGGGAGGTCGGCGGCGGCGCGCGGCGATCACGGCGTAGGGTCCGCCGAATGGGGTTCGAGCGTGAGCGACGACGCTGGCGGGTCCGGTTGCACGACGAACTCGGCCGGGTGTGCGGAGCGGGCACGGTACTGGACGAGTACCACGTGCTCACGAGCGCGCACGTCGTCGAGACCGCGGGTGGCCCGCGCGCCGCGCTGAGCGTCGACTTCGTCGGCCTGGCCGAAGCCATGCCCGGCGCCGCGACCGTCGTCGAAGGCTGCTGGGTGCCCTCCGACGGCGGCGGCCACGGCGATCTCGCCCTGCTGCGCCTGGAGCGTCCCGAATCCCGCGTGTTCCGCGCCCCGCTGCACCGCATGCCGCTCGGTGAGCACCAGCTCGTCCGCGCCTTCGGGTTCCCGCCGGGCTCGGTCGGCCGCTGGACGCACGCCCGGCTCGGCGGCCCCGAGCAGACCGGGGGCGAGTGGGTCCGCCTCTTCCGCACGGCCGAGGCCGAACCGCTCGGCCCCGGCTTCGGCGGCACGGCGGTGATCGACGAGGCGACCGGCCACGTCGTCGGCATGGTCGTCGGCAAGGACACCGGCACCTGGATGGTGCCGGTCGAGACCATGCTCGGGCACCTGCCCCAGCTGAGCATCTGGACGTCCGGCAGCCCGGCGGTCGACGCGAGCTTCTCGCGCCCCGTCGGCGAAGCGGTCGACGTCTCCTTCGTGCAGCGGGTCGCGGACTGGTTCGCCAACGCCGAGCCGGGAACGGTCTGGGTCGTCGACACCGGCGAGGCCGGGTCGCCCGTCGCGGCGGCGTTGCGGTTCGGGATCGTGCTCGCCGACCGGGAACGTTCCCTCGGTGTGCCCGGCCTGCCGCCGGCGTTCGGCCAGATGCCGCCCCCGGGCAGCGTGGACCTGGCGGTCGACGCGACCGGCCGCACCGCGGACGCGGTCCGCCACCGCATCGCCGACCGGCTCACCGGGGGTGTCGCGGGCCGCACGCTGGTCGTCGACGCGATCGACGACTCCGCGGAACCCGACCGGCTCGTCGGCGAGGTGCTGGCCCCGCTCGCCGGCCGCGCGGCCGAGCTGGGACTCCGCCTGCTGCTGGGCTTCCGCGAGGAGTCGTCGCCGGGGGTGACGGCGGTCCGGGCGAGCACCGGCCAGGCCCGCCCGGCCCCGGACGACCTCGCCGGCCGCCTGGAGGTCCTGACCCAGGCGGTGGCGGAGCTGGCGGAGATCGAGGCCTACCAGCTACGCGTGGCGACGCGCTTCACGGGCGTCGCGATGCTGCCGGCCCGGGCGCAGAGGCTGAAGGGAGCGCTGAAGCAGCTCCGCTCGGCGGAGGTGGACGGCGACGCGGAGTGGGTCGAGCGCCACATCGACAGCCACGAGCACGCGGTGGCCCCGGCCGTCGAGGACGGCCGCAGGCAGCGAGCGGTCCTCGACGGCTTGGTGGCCCGCCGCGAGGAGCTGCGCGCCCGGCTGGCGGGCGACCTCGAACTGGCCCGAGAGCACGGGCTGGCGGGTGACCCGGAGATCGAGCAGGCGTACATCCCGGCGAAGAGGCTCCTGATCGACGGCCCGTGCGAGCTGACGGCGGCAGCCACGGCGGTCGACACCTACGCGGCGGCGGTCCGGGCGCGCATCGAGGACCGCGGCTGATCCGGTCGCCGGACGCCGGAATTGTCGGTGCCGTCGGGTAGCGTGGAAAACGGGGGCGCCCCCGCGGCCGGTTAGCGCCGGCCCAAGCCGCGGATCAGCACCATCACCGCGTCCCGCACCTCCGCCCGCGTCCGCTGGGGTCCGAACACCTGCCAGTCCAGCGCCACCACCAGCATCGTCCCGAACAACCCCGCCGCCGCCGTCGGGATCTCGACTCCCTCCGGCAGCCGGCCCTCCGCATCCAGCCGTGACAACTGCTGCTTCACGATCGAGATGATCTCCTCGCGCAGCAGCGACAACGTCCCGTGCCACTGGCCCGGCGTGCGCCACAACTCACTCACCAGGATCTGCGAGAAGCCCGGGTACTGCGCGATGAACTCCAGCGTCGTGTCGACCTGGGCCTCGATCACGTCCAGCGGATCCTCCGGCGACACCGCGTCCCGCAGCCGGCCCGCCAGCATGTCCACCCCGTACCGCAGCAGGGCGTCGACCAGGCCGTCCTTCGAGCCGAAGTTGTAGTACACCGTGCCCTTCGCGACGCCCGCCGCCGCCGCGATGTCGTCGACCGTCAAGCCCACCAGGCCCCGGCTCTTCGAGAGCTCCAACGTGGCCTCGAAGAGCTTCTGCTTCGTCGCGCCGCTCACAGGCTCAGCTCGGGCTTGAGGGCCGACACCGTCCACACGCGACGCTTGCGGGCGGCCAATGTGGACACCAGGATCCCGCCGACCAGGTAGGCCAGCAGCACGCCGATGTCCCCGAGCAGCCGGCCCGTCGAAGCGCCGCTGTAGAACAGGTGGCGGAAGCCGTCGATCGCGTACCCCATCGGCAGCACCACGTGCAGCGGGTAGAGCGCGTCCGGGATCGTCTGCCACGGGAACGTGCCGCCCGCGCTCACCAGCTGCAGCACCAGCAGCACCAGGCCGAGGAACTTGCCGACCGCGCCGAAGAAGGCGTTGAGCGCGTGCACCACCGAAGTGAACGTCAGCGACACCAGCACGGCGAACCCGATCGCCTCCAGCGGGTGGGCGATGTGGATGCCGACCAGCCACGTCACCGCGCCGAACAGGACGACCACCTGCGCGATGCCCAGCAGCGCCGAGGACAGCCAGCCGCCGACGGCGACCCGGAACGGGGCCGCGCCCGCGGTCAGCGCGCGCGTCGAGAGCGGGCGCAGGATCAGGAACAGCACGAACGCGCCGATCCAGGTGGCCAGCGAGATGAAGAACGGCGCGAGGCCGGCGCCGTACGTCCCCGCCGACGCCTCGCCGTTGGCGTTCACCGCCACCGGGTCCGCGATCGTGTTGGCCGTCGCCGAGCGGGTCGGGTCGTCGGGGTTCGGGATCTGCTTGAGCCCGGCCGCGAGCCCGTCGCGCAGCTTCACCGCGCCGTCGGCGAGCTGGTTGGTCCCGTTGACGGCGGTCTTCTCGCCGTCGCTGAGCTGGGACGCGCCGTCACGCAGCTGGTTCGCGCCGTCCGACGCCTGCGCGATGCCGCTCGCCAGCTGCGGGGACGCCGCGGCGAGCTTGGCCGCGCCGTCGGACACCTGGCGGGCGCCGTCGGCCAGCTTCGCGAGGTCGCCGTTCGCCTGCTGGATCTTGCTGTTCGCCTGGTCGACGGGGGAGCGCAGCTGGTCGGCCTTGGCGACGATCGCCTGGACCTCGGTTTCCGGCACGCCGGCGCCGCGCAGGTCGGTCACGAGCTGGGTGCGGTAGCCGTCGAGCTTGCCCTGGATGTCGGACGACGCCGTCGCGGCGACCGAAGCGGCGTCGGCGACCTTCTGGTTCCCGGCGGCCACCTGCGAAGCGCCGTTGGCCAGCTGCTGCGTCTGGGAGGGGAGGGCCGCGGTGGCGCTCTTGAGCGTGCCGAGGCCGGTCGCCAGCGTCGACGAGCCGTCCGCGAGCTTCGCCGCGCCGTCGGCCAGCTGCTGCTGACCGGACTTCAGCTGCGTGGCGCCGTCGGCGAGCTGCGCCGCGCCGGTCGAGGCCTCCTGGATCTTGGCGTAGATCGTGGAGAAGCCGACCAGGAACCGGTCCGCGGCCTCGCTGCCGACCTTCTCCGCGATCGTCTTGCGCACCTGCTCGGCGACCTGCTTGGCGATGGTGCCGGACAGGTAGTTGTTGGCGTCGTTGGTGGTCAGCGTGATCGTCGCCTGCTGCGGCTGGAAGTTGCCGACCGACAGCAGCGCCGCGGAGAACCCGCTCGGGATGCCGATCGCGAACGAGTACTTGTCGTCGCGGACGCCGTCGCGGGCCCCCTGCTCGGACACCTCGTGCCACTGGAAGGTGCCGGACTTGACCAGCTCGTCGGTCACTTCGCGGCCGACGTTGCGCTCCTGGCCGCTGGCGTCCTTCGCGCCGGTGTCGCTGGTGAAGACCGCGGCGGGCAGCTTGTCGAGCCGGCCGTAGGGGTCGTAGTTCGCGTAGAGGTAGAAGGACGCGTAGAGCAGCGGCACCAGCACGAGCGCGACCAGCGCGAGCTTCGGCAGGGTGCCGGTGGAGAGGCGGCGCAGCTCGTTGCGCGCGATCCGGAAGGCGTTCATTCGGGGACTCCGTCAGTGCTCTCGGTGAGCTCTTCGGTGGGTTCGGGGGGAGTGAAGTTCTGCGGCGCCGGCTGCTCGGCCGCGCCGACGAGCGCGGGGGTGAAGGGCAGCGCGGACAGCGGGGTGGTCGCGGCCAGGACGACGACGGCCAGGCCGCGTCCGGCCAGCTCGCGCGCCAGCCCGGCCCAGCCGTCGACGTCGCTGGTGTGCCGGTCGGGAGTGTCCAGCACGAGCACGCGCACGCCTGTGCGCTCGGCGGCGAGCTCGGTGAGCAGCCGCGTCCGCAGGGCGGGGGCGAGGTTCTCGAAGCGCGTGCCGGCGAACGGCGCGGCGTCGTGTTCGGCGAGCCAGCGGGCGACGTCCTCCTTGCCCGCCGGGCGGTGGGCCAGCGCCAGCTCCTCGCCGGCGACCACGCGCAGGGGCAGCGCGTCGTCCGGTTCGCTGACCCCCGGGGCGTCCACGACCGCGACGAGCTCGGTCAGCGGGGCGTCGACGCCCTCGGCGTGCACCGTGCCGGTGGTCGGCTTGAGCCGGCCCGCCAGCGCGAGGCCGAACGCCGTGACGCCGACGCCGGGTTCGCCGTGCACGATCGCCAGGTCGCCCTCGCCGACGGTCAGTGAGGTGGGCGGCAACAAGGTGCCGTGGTGCCCTTCGAGGGACACCCGATCGGCTCGGACCTGCACGGTTTCTCCCGCTTCGCGAACTTTTGAACTGACCGGTCAGTTCAAAAACTAGTCCGCGCGGGAGGTGGCGGCAAGATCACCGGACGCACGTCACACTTGTGGGTGGCTCACGGGGCAGGCCACGGCCGACTGTCGCATTTCACCGGCCGCGGCGCAGCCCGGGCGTGGGTGCCCACGGCTTCCCCGGGCCGGAGGGTGGGGTCCGGCAAGGTCACGACGGCACGTCCGACGGCGGCTCGGCTCGTGCCGCGAATGACTCATTCGAGGCGTGGGAGGTCCCGAATGAGTCATTCGCGACGCCGCCACCCTCACCGGAGCGCCGACGCCGGCCGCACCTCCCACGTCGTCCACAGTGGACGATAGCCCTGCCGGTGCCAGAACACCGAGGACAGCGGGTTCGTCGGGTTGTAGTAGAGGTACGTGCGGGTCGCGCCGCCCCGGTGCAGTTCCCGGTGCACGTGGGCCATCAGCGCCCGGCCGAAGCCGCCGCCGCGTTCGCCCGGCAGGGTGACGACGTTGTTCACGTACCCCCAGCGGCCGAGCGGGAGCAGCTCGGCCGCCTCGCTGCCCGGCGTGGCGTCCACCCACGCGCAGTGCGCGAGCGCGCGGGTTTCCCCGTCCTCTTCGGCCACCCAGACGAGCGGCTCGGCCTCGGCGAGGGCCTTTCGCAGGGAGGGGCCCAGCAGCGCGGCGGTGTTCGCCCGGCGCGGCGCGGCGACGAGCCCGGTGTAGTCGAACGTCGCCTCGGCCAGCTTCAGCGCGGTGTCGTAGTCGTCGGGTCCGGCTCGCCGGACCGCGATCTCCGGCCGGGCCTCCGGCGGGCGCGCGGTGCGCACGCCGACCGCGGAGAGCGGGACGAGGCCGTGGTCGAGGAACGCGCGGATCGCCTCGGCGTCCCGGCTGGGCCAGACGACCACGCACGCCGAGTCGTCGCCGATCTCCTCCGCCTCCAGGCGGCCTTTCAACGCGCGCAGCAGGACGTCGGCGCCTTCGGTGCCGGTGTCGCCGAAGTACGGGAAGAGCTGCCAGGTGTCGGCGGCCGACCACAGCATCGGGACGTCGCCCGGCGCGAGCCGCAGGTGCTGGAGCACCCCGGTGACCTGCGTGCCGTCCGCGGTCGCCGCGTCCAGGCGCTCGCCGCGGGCCGGCGGCGCGGCGGGCGGCAGCAGGGCGTCGACGGCGGCGAAGCGCGCCCGGTGCGCCGCGAGCAGCGGCTCGGCGATGTCCATGGTTTCCCCCTCGGCGAGTGCGGTCAGGACCAGGCGGGACGCCGGAGCCACATGGTCCACAGAGGACGATAACCCTGCCGGTGCCAGAACACCGGCGAAAGCGGATTCGCCGGATGGTAGAACAGGAACGTCCCGCGCACGTCGTGTTCCAGCAACGCCCGGTGCGCCACCGCCATCAGCGCCCGGCCGACCCCGCCGCCGCGCGCCGCGGGCGCGACCGACAGCGTGTCGACGTACCCCCAGCGGCCGGGGAGCAGCCGTCCGTGGACGGAGTTGCCCGGCGTGGCCGAGACCAGCGCGCAGGAGGCCAGGCCGGCCGGCACCCCGCCGTCCTCCTCGGCCAGCCAGACCAGTCCGCCGAACCGCAGCGAGCGGACGACTTCGGCGCGCAGCAGCGCCCGGGCCCCCGGCCGCGCCACCGCGGTGCCGACCAGCGAGGTGTAGCGCCACTCGGCGAGCCGCAGCTCGGTCAGCGCGTCGACGTCGCCTTCCCCGGCGCGGCGGACGCTCACCGGTGCCGCCCCGGGGCCGTCGGGCGGCTCGGCGGACCGCACGGCCAGGCACGTCATCGGCGCGAACCCGTGCGCCAGGAGCACCGCGGACGCTTCGGCGTCGCGGCTCGGCCAGGTGAGCGAGCAGGCCGAGTCCGGGCCGGCCGGCGTCCCGCGCAGCTTCTCCCGCCACGCGCCCAGCAGCGCGGCGAGACCCGCGGCGCCGCTGTCGCCCGGCACCGCGGTCAGGTCGCGGATGTCCGACGGCCCCCACAGCGAGGGCCAGGACCCCGGCGCGTGCACGACCTGCGTCAGCAGGCCGCCCGCCTTGCGGCCGCCGACCGTCACGACGAGGGGCTCGTTCGACGGCGACGGCGGGGCCGCGATCGGCGGGAGCAGCGGGTCCAGCGCGGCGAACCGCGCGTTCTGCTGCTCCTCGAGGGTGGTCACGAGCGGTGCGTGCGGAAGATCGCCGTGCCGGGGAAGAGCTTGCCGCGCAGCGGGCTCCACTGGCCCCACACCCGCGTGTGCCCGGCCGGCCACTCGGGCTCGACCAGGTCGGTCAGCGTGAACCCGGCCCCGGCCAGCGCGCGCACGTAGTCGCCGAGCGTGTGGTGGTACTCGACGTAGGTGGCGGTGCCCTCGTCGTCGACCTCGACGTAGGGCGTGCGGTCGAAGTACGGCTGGGTGACGGTGAGCCCCTGCGGGCCCGGGTCGTCGGGGAAGATCCACCGCATCGGGTGGGTCACCGAGAACACCCACGGCGCGCCCGGCCGCAGCACCCGGTGGACTTCGGCGAAGACCGCGTCCACCGACGCGACGAAGGGGATCGCGCCGAAGGCCGAGCAGGCGGCGTCGAAGCTGCCCGACGCCAGCGGCAGGTGCTCGGCGTTGGCCTGCACCAGGGGGACGGCCAGACCGGTGCGCGCGTTGCCGTCGCGGGCGTGGCGCAGCATGCCGGCCGAGAGGTCGGTCGCCACGGCGTGCGCGCCCTCGGCGGCCAGCCAGCGCGCGCAGGCGGCCTGCCCGCAGCCGACCTCCAGCACGCGCTTGCCCCGGACGTCGCCGAGCAGCCGGGCCTCGGCCTCCCGGACGCCCTCCGGGCACCAGACGAAGTCGGCGTCGCCGAGGAACCTGCCGTGCTCGGCCTGGTAGTCGTCGGCGTCGGCGTCCCACCAGGCGAGGTTGGCCGCGGCCGCTTCGGCGCCGCCGACCTCGCGGTAGGCGACCGCCGTGGTGCCCAGCCGGTGCTCGGCGGCGTCGTGGCGCCCCGGCGCGGGCGCCTGCTCCGGTGGCATGATGGTGTCTCCGGTCCCGGTGGCCGCGAGCGGCTCCACCTGCGTCCTCGTGCGTGCGGTTTGCTTCCGCGAGGACCTTAGCGAGCCAGGGGGACCCTGATTGTGCCGCCTAGCGGCTGCCGCGTAGGATAAGTGTTAGCGCAGTGGGTTCGCGCTGCCTTCCGCTCAGCTTCTGGTTGGGACTCGGGTCGCGCACCGTATGCGGGGTCATGCCGCGGTCGTTCACTGGTGGACGTTTGCTTGCAGGGTCGTCGTATGCCGCCCATCGCGCCGACAACTGCCAACCCTCGATTCCCATCCACCGGAGCAACCCGCCTAATGACCACCGACACCGCCACCGCCCCGACCGCCCCCACCGGGCCCCAGCAGGTCGCCATCAACGACATCGGGTCGGAGGAAGACTTCCTCGCGGCGATCGACAAGACGATCAAGTACTTCAACGATGGCGACATCGTCGAGGGCACGATCGTCAAGGTCGACCGCGACGAGGTCCTGCTCGACATCGGCTACAAGACCGAGGGTGTCATCCCCTCGCGTGAGCTCTCCATCAAGCACGATGTCGACCCGGCTGAGGTTGTCACCGTCGGCGATGAGGTCGAAGCCCTGGTTCTCCAGAAGGAGGACAAGGAAGGCCGTCTGATCCTGTCCAAGAAGCGCGCGCAGTACGAGCGCGCCTGGGGCACGATCGAGGAGCTCAAGGAGAAGGACGAGCCCGTCAAGGGCACCGTCATCGAGGTCGTCAAGGGCGGCCTCATCCTGGACATCGGCCTGCGCGGCTTCCTCCCCGCGTCGCTGGTCGAAATGCGCCGCGTGCGCGACCTGCAGCCGTACGTCGGCCGCGAGCTCGAGGCGAAGATCATCGAGCTGGACAAGAACCGCAACAACGTGGTCCTGTCCCGCCGCGCCTACCTGGAGCAGACCCAGTCCGAGGTGCGCAGCGAGTTCCTCAACGCGCTCGCCAAGGGCCAGGTCCGCAAGGGCGTCGTGTCGTCCATCGTCAACTTCGGTGCCTTCGTGGACCTGGGTGGCGTCGACGGCCTGGTGCACGTCTCCGAGCTGTCCTGGAAGCACATCGACCACCCGTCCGAGGTCGTCGAGGTCGGCCAGGAGGTCACGGTCGAGGTCCTGGACGTCGACATGGACCGCGAGCGCGTCTCGCTGTCGCTGAAGGCGACCCAGGAAGACCCGTGGCGCCAGTTCGCCCGCACGCACGCGATCGGCCAGATCGTGCCGGGCAAGGTCACCAAGCTGGTTCCGTTCGGTGCGTTCGTCCGCGTCGAAGAGGGCATCGAGGGCCTGGTCCACATCTCCGAGCTGGCCGAGCGCCACGTCGAGATCCCGGAGCAGGTCGTCCAGGTCAACGGCGACGTCATGGTCAAGGTCATCGACATCGACCTCGAGCGCCGTCGCATCTCGCTGTCGCTGAAGCAGGCGAACGAGGGTGTCACGCCGGACACCGAGTTCGACCCGACCCAGTACGGCATGGCCGCCGAGTACGACGCCGAGGGCAACTACATCTACCCCGAAGGCTTCGACCCGGACACCCAGGAGTGGCAGGAAGGCTTCGACAAGCAGCGTGAGGAGTGGGAGCGCCAGTACGCCGAGGCGCACACTCGTTACGAGGCCCACATGAAGCAGGTCCAGAAGGCCGTCGAGGCGGACGCCGAAGCGGCGGCCGACGCGGCGACCGGCATCGAGGGTGGCGCGGAAAGCTACACCTCGGGTTCGGCCCCGGCCGACTCGAAGAGCAGCGGCGGCACCCTGGCCTCCGACGAGCAGCTCGCGGCGCTCCGCGAGAAGCTCTCCGGCGGTGCGTGAGCACTAGCTCTCTGAGCTGAACGAGAGCCCCCGGTCCCGCGTGGACCGGGGGCTCTTCGTCGTTCCGGGGCTTCTGCGCCGGCCCCCGGAGGTCGCGAATGACTCATTCGGGACGTCCCAGGCCGCGAACCAGCCCGACGACGACCGCGCCGGCGTTGCGCCGGTCCGG
>NZ_JBSFNC010000131.1:0-26044 GCF_053586895.1 Amycolatopsis sp. NPDC003731
CTCGACGCCGTCGGCCTCGACGAGCCCCTGCTTCAGCAGCCGCGCCAGCGTCGAATAGACCTGGCCGTAGTGCACCTGGCGGTCATGCCCGAAGCCGTCCCGAACACGAACTTCCCCGCCAGCCGCGGCAGGTCGAAGCGCTGGTAGTACTCCGGCAGCTTCTTCGGCGGCAGCCCGGCCAGGTCGAGCCACACGTTCTCCCGCGCCAGCGCCAGGAACGCCGCCACGTCGTACCACCAGCCGCGACCCCCGTGGGCGAAGACGAACTGCAGCGACGGGAAGTCTTCCACCACATCGGACAACAGCTCGGGATTGCCGAAACTGGTGCGGGAGCCGGGAAAGCTCGACGTTCCCGAGTGGAGGATCACCGGTACCCCGCGCTCGGCGCACAACGAGTAGACCGGGTAGAGCTCCTTGTCCGCCGGTGAGAACGCGCCGTGCACCGGGTGGATCTTCAGCGCCACCGCGCCCAGGTCCAGCTGCCGCTCGACCTCCGCCGCCGCCGGGTGGTGGACGTTCGGGTTGACGTTCGCCACCAGGCGGAACCGCTCCGGGTTGCAGGCCACCAGCGGCAGGTTGTCCTCGATCGGCTGGATCCCGGTCGCGCGCGGGCTGTACTCGCAGAACAACAGGACCCGGTCGACGCCTTCGGACTCCATCAGTTCGTCCATTGCGGACGGAACCACCTCGCCCGACGCCGAGTACACCGAACGCCACGGGTACGACCCGGCGAAGTCGTGCGCCCACTGCAGCCACGCGGGTTTCAGCGTCGGCAGCCTCGGTGCGTGGACGTGGGCGTCGACCACGAAGTGCCCGTCGATCACGGGCTCGGCACCACCCGCAGCACGTCGCGGACCTGCTCGCGGATCACGTTCCGGCGGATCTTGCCCGTCGCCGTCTTCGGCAGCTCGGCCAGTTCGACCACCCCGCGAGGTCGCTTGAACGCCGCGAGCCCCTCGCGGCAAAACTCGATCAGCTCGGCCGGGTCGACCGCGAAGCCGGGCGCGGCGACCACGCACGCCACCGGCTTGTCGAGGCCGTCGGCGTCCGGCGCGGCAACCACCGCGACCTCGGCCACCGCCGGGTGCTGCCGCAGCCGTTCCTCCACTTCGGACGGTGACACCCAGATCCCGCCCGCCTTCAGCATGTCCCCGAACCGGCCCAGGCAGGAATACGTCCCGTCCTCGTTCCGGACGTAGCTGTCGCCGGTCCGCAGCCACTCGCCCTGGAACACGAGCTTCGTCGCGTCGTAGCGGGCCCAGTAGCCGGTCGCCGTCGACGGCCCGGCCACGAACAGCTCGCCCGGCTTCCCGGCGGCGTCGATCACCGCCCCGGCTTCGTCGCGGAGCTGCACCGAATACCCCGGCACGGGGACGCCGGTGCTGCCCGGCCGCACCAGGCCCGGCTGGTTCGACAGGAAGATGTGCAGCGCCTCCGTCGACCCGATGCCGTCGAGGATCTCCAGCCCGAAGCGGGCGCGGAACCGTTCGAACAGCGACGCCGGCAGCGGCTCGCCGGCCGAAACCGCGTACCGCACCGAAGAAAACGAGTCGTCCGGGACGTCGCTGGCGAGCAACGCCGCGTAGAACGTAGGGACCGCGAAGAACAGCGACGGTCGCTCCTCACGAGCGCGGCGAGCGAACAACGCGGGCGTCGGCCGCGAAGGCTCCAGCAGCGTCGTGCCGCCCGCGCCGAGCGGGAAGAAGCAGGAATTCCCCAGCCCGTAGGCGAAGAACAGCTTCGGCACGGACAGGAACCGGTCCGCCGCCGTCGTCGCGAGCACCCCGCGCGCGTACGTCTCGCAGACCGCGCGGATGCTCGCGTGCCGGTGCATCGCGCCCTTCGGCTGCCCGGTCGTTCCCGACGTGTAGAGCCACAACGCCGGCGAGTCCTCCCACGTCCGTCCACTCGGGACCGGACCGGCCAGCGACGGCCAATCGTGCGTCCGGACGCCGAACCCGGCCGGGTCGCAGCGGTCGAGCACGACGTCGGTGACTTCAGGAGCGAGCGAAAGCGCCGCCTGCGCCTGGCCGGCGAACTCCCCGGACACGCACAGCACGCGCGCCCGCGAGTCGGCGAGCACCTGGCCCAGCTCCGGCCCGGTGACCATGGTCGACACCGGGACGGCGACCGCGCCGGCCAGCATCGCGCCGAGGATGCCGGTGAGCAGCTCGACGTCGTCGACCATGCAGAACATGACCCGCTCTTCGGGCCGTACCCCGAGTCCGGCGAGGCCACCGGCCACCCGCCGGGACTCCGCCGCGAGCTCGGCGTAGGTGAGCGAGCGGCGGGGCGACACGACCGCGGTCGCGTCCGGGCGCCCGGCCTGCAGCAGGTACTCCGCGGCATTGAACCCTGTCGCCACCAGGCCTCCTACGTGAGGTAGACGTACTCGTAGTCGATGGGCCTGCCGTTGATGCCCTGCCGCGGCGGCGCGACCCAGCTCGCGATCTTCCCCCGCTCGTACACCGGGCGCATCAGCGAACGGACGAACGTGAGGTCTTCGGTCGTGGGCAGCCACTTGCGTTTGCCCGCCTCCCAAGTCGCCTCGTCGACGATCGTGCCGTCGGGAGTGACGTGGTGGCCGGAGTTTATGCCCACTTCGCGGTTGAAGCCAGGGTGCGGCAACCGGAACGTGTGCTCGATCCCGGCCTCGGCGAGGATCTTGTTCCAGCGGTTGACGCCGGTCTGGCAGTCGGCCACGTACTCGCTGCGCAGGTCGAGGTTGAGCAGCAGGATCGCCTGCAGCTCCTCGGTGGTCCAGGTGCCGTCGCCGTTCGGCCGCTCCAGCGTGCGGGCGTCCTCGGTGAGCTTGTGGTCGTCCTTCCGGCGGGTCTCCTGCCAGCGGCCCTTGAGCCCGGCCGTGTAGTAGTTCGCCGCGTTCGTCGACGTCTCGCTGCCGAACAGGTCGAGCGAGACCGTGTAGTGGAAGTTGAGGTACTTCTGGATGATGTCGAGGGGGATGCCGCCGTGCGGGCCGATGTCGTACGTGTCGTGCTCGCGGATCAGCTCGGCGCTGCGGGTCACCACGCGGTCGACGCCGGTGGTGCCGACCATCATGTGGTGCGCTTCTTCCTTCAGCATGAACTCGCAGGTGCGCGAGAGCGGGTCGAAGGAGGACTCCTTGAGCGTGCCGAGCTGGTACTTCCCGTCGCGGTCGGTGAAGTAGGTGAACATGTAGAAGGCCAGCCAGTCGGCGGTTTCCTCGTTGAACGCGCCGAGGATGCGGGGCGCGTCGGGGCTACCCGAGTTGCGCAGCAGCAGCCCTTCGGCTTCGTCGCGGCCTTCGCGGCCGAAGTAGGCGTGCAGCAGGTACACCATCGCCCACAGGTGGCGGCCTTCTTCGACGTTGACCTGGAACAGGTTCCGCAGGTCGTAGAGGCTCGGCGCGGTCAGGCCGAGGAGTTTCTGCTGCTCGACCGACGCCGGTTCGGTGTCGCCCTGGATGACGATCAGCCGCTGCAGGTCGGCGCGGTATTCGCCGGGGACCTGCTGCCACACCGGCTTGCCCTGGTGCTCGCCGAAGGCGATCCGGCGGTCGGGGTCGCGCTCGGCGAGGAAGATGCCCCAGCGGTAGTCCGGGACGTTGACGTGGTCGAAGTGCGCCCAGCCTTCGCGGCCCACGCTGACCGCGGTGCGCAGGTAGACGCCCTGCGTCTCCAGGGTCGGCCCCATCTCGCCCCACCAGTGCAGGAACTTCGGCTGCCAGCCCTCCAGCGCCCGCTGCAGCCTGCGGTCTTCGGAGAGGTTGACGTTGTTGGGGATCTTGGCGTCGTAGTCGATCTTCTCGGGCATCTGCGCTAGACCCGCTTCCTGTCGAAGACGGCCTTCTGTCCCGTACCGTAGCGGCGCAGCGCGCCGTCCGGCCCGGATGCGTTCGGCCGGGTGAAAATCCAGTTCTGCCAAGCCGCCAGCCGGCCGAAGATCTTGGTCTCGATGGTCTCGGGCCCGACGAACCGGTGGTTGGCCTCCATCCCGGTGAGCGCGTCCGGCGAGAGCGACGCGCGGCCTTCGAGGGCGAGCCGGATCTCGTCCTCCCAGTCGAGGTCGTCCGGAGCGTCGGTGACCAGGCCGAGTTCGAGTGCTTCGGCGGCGCTGAGCTCGCGGTTCTTCTCGCGCGCGAGCCAGGCGAGGTGGTCGTCGTCGCCGTAGAAGCGCGCTTGGAGGCGGGTCAGGCCGTTGCCCATCGGGAACGCGCCGAAGTTCGCGTCGGTCAGCTCGACGGACGCGCGTTCGTCGCTGTCTTCGTCGTCGATCGGCGGGCCGTCCAGGATGTACTGGCGGTCGGCGGCCAGCGCGACCTCCAGCAGGGCGCCGGTGAAGCAGCTGCCCGGTTCGATGAGCGCGATCAGGCTGCGGCTGGTGACGTCGAGGCGCTTGAGGGTGCGCTTGAAGTAGTGCGTGATCTCGTTGGCGAGCCAGTCCTTCTGCCCCAGGACAGCCTCTTCGTGCGCACGCACCTTCGCCGGGTCGCCTTGCGTCCGCAGGATCCACGTCCCGGCCTCGACCTCGTTGGTGCGCAGCCGCAGGATGGCGTCGTCGAGTTCGCGGGTCATCGCGAGGAACCAGCCGTCCGCGCCCTCTTCGTGCAGGTCACCGGGTTCGGTTTCGGGGCCCTTGATGGTGATCGTGGCCTGGTTCTTCTCGACCTCGATGTCGACATAGCGATGTTCGAGCGGGGTCAGCTCGATGCCTTGCTCCACCGGCTTTTCCGAGCGCCGGGCGAGTTCCCGCGCCTTTTCCAGGACCTTCTCGCGGAAGTCCTGGCGGGGCACCAGTTCGTCGACCAGCCGCCAGTCGACCGCCGTCTTGCCCTTGACGCCGTCCGGGCGCGTGGCGAAGACGTCGGCGAGGTCCCGGCGCACGCGGCGCTTGTCGACGACCCTCGTGAGGCCGCCGGTGCCGGGCAGCACGCCGAGCAGCGGCACCTCCGGCAGCGCGACGGTCGAGGAGTTGTCGTCGATCAGGAAGATCTTTTCGCAGGCCAGCGCGATTTCGTAGCCGCCGCCGGCGCAGGTGCCGTTCACCGCGGCCACGTACGTCTGGCCGGAGTGCTCGGTGGCGTCCTCCATGCCGTTGCGGGTCTCGTTGGTGAACTTGCAGAAGTTGACCTTCCAGTGGTGCTCCGACGCGGCGAGCATGCGGATGTTCGCACCGGCGCAGAACACCTTGTCCTTGGCGCTGGTCACGATGACCACGCGGACTCCGGGGTGTTCGAACCGCAGCCGCTGCGTGGCGTCGTACAGCTCGATGTCGACGCCGAGGTCGTAGGAGTTGAGCTTGAGCTCGTAGCCGGGGACCAGCCCGCCCTGCTCGTCGACGTCCAGCTCCAGCCAGGCCACCTCCCCGTCGACCCGCAGGCGCCAGTGGCGGTACTCGTCCGGACGGCGGTCGAAGGCGACCGGTGTGGTGGTGGTCACCCCTCGATTGTCTACATGAGTCAGACGGACGTCAACGTTGTGTAGAAACTTGATCTCGGGTGGTCACCCGGTCGAGCGTCGTCCACGCCCAGGTGAGGAACACCCACAATGCCAGGCCGGCGGCGGCGTCGGTGAAGATCGTCGCGAACCAGAACGCGGGGATCTGCGGGACGCCGGTGAGGAAGTGGCCGAGCGTGACCATTCCGGCCAGCGAGTAGACCAAGAGGTACGCCAGCGCGCGGTGGTACCGGCCGTCCGCGTACGCGCGGTAGCCGAGCCAGCCGAACGCCGTGAGCACCACCCAGGCGACGGCGACCGTGATGCCGCCGACGAGCGGCGAGATGCCCTGCAGCTGTGGGTAGTCCGCGTACCGGATGGCGTTGTGCGCGTAGTGGATCGACGTGCTGAGCAGCGAGAAGCCGAGGATCACGCGAAGCGGTGTCAGTCCTCTGTCCATGACGGCCCCCGATTTGATAGATCGCTCTAGCGAAGGTACCGCGGGGCGGCCGCGCCGGGCAAGACACGGCCGCCCCGGGCGTCACACGAAGTCGATGCGGTGCTGCGCCACCGGGTAGCCCGCCTTCGCGAACGTCTTCGCCATCGGGACGTTGCCGACGTCGGTGCCCGCGACGATCCGGTCCGCGCCGTAGCCGACCAGGTCGTGGGTGGCCTCGACCAGCATGTCGTAGGCGTAGCCGTGGCCCCGGTGCTCCGGCACCACGGCGACGTAGCCGATCACCGGGTCGTAGACGTTGCGGCTCGGCAGGACGAGGCCGACCAGCTCGCCCACGGGCGTGTACGCCAGCCGCCACCAGTCCCGCGGCCCCGGCATCCACTTCATGATCTCGAGGTCCTCCTGCGCGGCCGCGTCGATGCCGTGCTCTTCGACGGTCTTCCGCACGTGCGCGTCGAGGCTGCCGACGTGCACCCGCTTGAAGACCTCGAGGACGACGTCGTCGTCCGGCTCCGGCCGGAACTCGAGCCGGCCGGTCTTCTCCGGCAGGCCGTTTTCCGGCGTCCAGCGGAAGCGGTAGCGCTCGACGAGCTTGCGGTAGCCCGCCTTTTCGGCCGCTTCGACCCGGCTGTTGACCTCGGCCGCGACCTCCGGGTCGTCCCGCCACGCCGGCGGCGTGTGGAGCGCGTATTCGGCGTGCAGCGGTGCGGTTTTCAGCAGGCGGACGGCCGCGTCGGAGTCGGTGAAGTCGAACCAGTCCAGGGCGACCGGGTCGTCGTCGCGGGACTTGGCCCACCAGGCGGCGCGGGCCACGACGACGTCGTCGCGCAGCGCGACCCAGACCCGCTCGGGCGGGTATTCGCCCCGCTTCGCCATCTCCTCGAAGTCGTCGCCGAGCAGTTTGCGGCCGACGAGTCCGCGGTCGGGCAGGGAGGTGAACAGTGCTTCTTCGCCCGCTTCGAGCGGGCGCACGACCAGTTCGGTCATGGAAATCCTTCCGGGAGGACGCGCTCCCGGTCAGACAGCCGGCACCCTCGTGGCCGGGTGGGAGCGCGTGATCGGTTGCGTGATCATCGGTCCCACCTCCTTTCGCCTGGTCGAGGGTGCGTCCGCGACCCTAGCCGGTCCCGCCCGCGGTGATCAACGGATTTTCTGCAGCACCACGCGCGTGCTCAGCCGCGGTTCGGCGTAGGAGTGCGACGCCTCCACGACGTACTCGCCCGCGATGTGCTGCCAGCCTTCGCGCCAGACCTCGGCCGACCTCGCCGTGATGGCGATGTCGGCCTCCACGGCCGCTCCGGGCCGGGCTTCGACGCTCGCGAACCCGGCCAGCCAGCGGTGCGGCCGGTCGCCGCGCTCGGTCGGGACGAGGTAGAGCTGGACGACTTCCCGCCCGGTGCGCGTTCCCGTGTTGCGGACGCGGACCCGGACCCGCGCGCCGCCTTCCTCGTCCGGGTAGGCGTCGATTTCTTCGTACTCCCACGTCGTGTAGCCCTGACCTTGGCCGAACCAGTACGCGGGTTGCCGATCGGTGCGGGCCCAAGCGCCGTAACCGATGTACACGCCTTCGCCGTACTCGAGCACGCCTTGTTCCGGCGTCACGTCGGTGACCGGCGCGTCTTCGAGCTTCGCCGGCCAGGTCGTCGGCAGGCGGCCGCCGGGCTCTTCGCGGCCGAAGAGGACGTCGGCGAGCGCGTCGCCGCCGGCCTGGCCGGGAAACCAGGTGAGCAGCACCGCGGCGACGTCGTCACGCCACGGCAGCTCGACCGGGGAACCGGCGTTGACGACCACGACGGTGTTGCGATTCGCTTCGGCGACCCGGGCGACGAGTTCGTCCTGACGGCCGGGCAGGGCCAGGGAAGTCCGGTCGAAGCCTTCGCTCTCGACCTCGGCGGTCGTGCCGACCACGACGACGGCGACCTCCGACTTCGCCGCGAGGGCCACGGCTTCTTCGAGGCTCGCGTCCGGGTCGAGGACCGGGCCGCGGTGCCCGAGCGCGAAGGTGACCCAGGCGAAGGTGCCTCTCGCGAACTCCGCCATCTCCGACGGGATCCAGTAGGTCAGGCTGACGTCGACCGGTTCGCCCGCGGTCAGCTCGACCTCCCGGCGTTGCTCGTGGACCTGCATGATCGACGTGAAGATGTCGCCGCCCTCCGGCAGGTTCACGCCGTCGAAGACGGTCTGGCCGGCGACGGTGAGGCGGAGGTCGCCGGGACCGGTGATGCCGAAGGTGTGCGTGCCGTCCGCGTCCGGGAGGAACGTGCCGGCGATCTCGACCGAGGCGAGCGTGCCGACGTCGAGGCCGGCCGGCAGTTCGCCGATCCAGTCGATCCTGGCTTTGCGCAAGGGGAATTGCGCGAGTTCGGTGCCGTCGGCGGCACGGGCGGTCGCGCGGATCCGGAAATTGTCGGTGGCGGTCGGTAACGTCGTCCGCGGATCGGCACCGAGTGCGTAGACGAGCTCGGTGCCTTCGGGAACGGCCGCTTTCAGGCCGTCGAGAGGGGAGACGACGTGGTCGGGGAACACGGTGGCACTGCCACCGCCCAGGATCTTCGGGTCCGCGGCGAGCGCGCCGATGAGCGCGATGCTCTGCGGCTCCCGCAGGGGCAGCAGGCCGGTTTCGTTGCGGAGCAGCACGAACGACCGGTGCGCGACCTCGCGCGCGATCGCGTCACCGTCCACATCGGACTCCTCGGGCGCGGGGCTGCCGCCGAGCGCGCCGGTCCGGTGCGCGAGCAGGAGCACGCGGCGCGCCATGGCGTCGACGACGGCTTCGTCGACTTCGCCGCCGCGAACGGCTTCGGCGAGCCGGGCGCCGAACACCGTGCGGGGGCCGGGCATGGCCACGTCGAGGCCGCCGTTGGCGGAGGCGACGGTGTCGCGCGCGGCCAGCCAGTCGGAGACGACGAAGCCGTCGAAGCCCCATTCGCCGCGCAGCACGCCGTTGAGGAGTCCGGCGTGCTGGGTCATCGTGGTGCCGTTGACGCCGTTGTAGGCGGCCATGATCCCCCACGGCTTCGCGCGCCGGACGATGAGTTCGAACGGCGCGAGGTAGAGCTCGCGCAGGGCGCGCTCGCCGACGCGGACGTCGGCGGTGAAGCGTTCGGTCTCGAAGTCGTTGGCGACGAAGTGCTTGACCGTGACGGCGACCCCGCCGTCCTGCACGCCGGTGACGTAGCCGGCGCCGATCATCCCGGTGAGGAGGGGGTCTTCGGAGTAGCACTCGAAGTGCCGGCCGCCCAGCGGCGAGCGGTGGAGGTTGACCGTCGGGGCGAGCAGCACGTGCACGCCCTTGCGCCGGGCTTCCTGCGCGAGCAGGCGGCCGGTCTTGACCGCCAGGCGCGGGTCCCAGCTCGCGGCGAGCGCGGTGGGGCTGGGCAGGGTGACGGAGGGGTCGTCCGGGCTCCAGCGCGTCCCGCGGACGCCGACCGGGCCGTCGGAGAGCACCAGCGACGCCAGCCCGATCCCCGGCAGCGCGGGAAGGGACCAGACGTCCTGGCCGGCGAGCAGGCTCGCCTTGGCGTCCAGGTCGAGCTCGGCCAGCAGCGCCTCGACGTCGAAGCTCATGCGCATCCTCCGCGATCGGTCCTGCCGTCACCCTACCTGGCGTCGAGTAGTGAACGTTATGCTTTCGTGACGGCTTGTCCCGTAGGCTCGGGATCATGACCCGGGCCAGGGGCGCCGACCGCCGAGCCAGCATCGTCCGAGCGGCGTTCGAGGTGATCGCCGAGCGCGGCTACCGAGGCACGTCCCTCGCCGCGGTCGCCGAGCGCGTCGGGCTGACGCAGCAGGGGCTGATGCACTACTTCCCCACGAAGGAGGACCTGCTGGCGGCGGTCCTGGAAACCCGCGACGAGTGGGACCTGCTGCACTTCGGCCACGCCCGCGCGGGCGACCCCTCGGCGATGACGGTGAACCAGCTGGCGGAGCTGGTCGACTACAACGCCACGCGGCCGGGCATCGTCCAGACGTACACGGTGCTGTCGGCGGACAGCGTCACGGAAGACCACCCGGCCCGCAAGTACTTCCAGGACCGCTACACCCGGGTCCGCGCCGGCATGGCCCAGATGCTGGAGCGCCACCGCGACGAGCTGCCGCCGGGAACAACGCCGGAGCAGCTGGCCCCCTTGGCCATCGCCCTGCTCGACGGCCTGCAGCTGCAGTGGCTCCTGGACCCGGAGGAGGTCGACATGTCGGCCGGGTTCCGCACGTTCCTGACCCTGCTGGGGGTGAAGCCGGACTGACCCTTCAGCCCATCCCCACGCTCTGCCGCTCCACCTCGATCAGCGCCACCACCCGCTCCTGCTCCCGCGAGTACGGGCGCCCGATGTACTTCGTCGCGATCCGGTCCACGATCTCCCACGCAGCATCGCCCTCGATCCATTCGGCCACCCGGCCGCGGATGATCACCGGCTCGAACGGGTTGTCCGGCGGGGTCAGGGAAAGCGCGACCCGCGGGTCGCGGCGCAGGTTGCGGGCCTTGCGCGAGTCCGGGCCGGTCAGGATGGCGATGTGGTCGCCCTCCGGGTCGACCCAGACCGGGACCGAATGGGGCGCGCCGTCGGGCAGGACGGTCGCGAGGTGACCGATCGCGGTGGTGGCGAGGATGCGGCGGACGTCGGCGTCGAGCATGGTCGGCTCCTTGTGGTGGTCGGGGTTCAGGCGACGGTGTAGTGGAGGTGGGTGACGCCGGGCGCGGCCACGGCCTCGACCAGGCTCAGCCGCACGTGCGCGGGCAGCTCCTGGAAGAACGACCGGCCGCCGCCGAGCAGCACGGGGACCTGGTGGAGGACGATTTCGTCGACGAGGCCGGCCTGCAGCGCCGAGGCCAGGACACCGCCGCCCATCAGGCCGACGTCCTTGCCGCCGGCCGCCTCGCGGGCCGCCGCGATCGCGTCTTCGACGTTGCCGACGAGCGTCTGCCGCTCGGTCAGCTCCGGCGCGGGCCGGTGGCTGACCAGGAACAGCGGCGCGTTCGGGTGCGGGCTGCCGCCGCCGAAGTGCTCCGAGTCTTCGTAGGTGTTGCGGCCCGCCACGATCGCGCCCACCCGGCCGGCGAGCGAGTCGAAGATGCGGGCGCTGGGCTCGCTGAGCTTGAAGAAGTCGAAGACCCGGCTCCGGGTGTCCCCGTCGGAGTACCAGTCGAAGAGCGTCCCGCCGTCGCCGAGGCCCTGGCCGGGGCGCGCGCCGCGGCCGGTGATGTAGCCGTCGACCGACACGGCGTGGGCGCTGAAGACCTTGCTCATCGTGGCATTCCCTTCTGGGTTCCTTCAGGAGACTCCAGAACCGTAGCAGCTCAAGTTCCCTGAGGGAACCCCGAGTGCTAAACTCGCCTCATGCAGCGCACGAACTTCAGCGACCTGGCCGCGTGCTCGATCGCGCGCACGCTCGACGTCATCGGCGAACCGTGGTCACCGCTGATCCTGCGGGACATCTGGGCCGGGTTCAGCCGGTTCGAGCAGCTCCAGGCGGACCTCGGCATCTCGCGCAAGGTGCTCACCGAACGGCTGAACCACCTGGTCGAGCAGCAGGTCCTCGAGCGCCGCCCGTACGACCGCCGTCCGCGCTACGAGTACGTCCTGACCGAGAAGGGCACCGAGCTGGTCGACATGCTGATGGTGATGACCCGCTGGGGCGACAAGTGGCTGGCGGGCGAGGCCGGGCCGCCGGTGCTCTACCGCCACCACGCGTGCGGCGAGATCAGCAGCGTCGACCTGCGCTGCGCCCACTGCGGCGAGCCGATGCACGCCAACGACGTCGACGTGCTCGCCGGCCCCGGCGCGACCCGCTAGTCACAGCAAGCGCGGCTGGGCGACCACCGCGCGCAATCGCTGCAGCGTGCGCAGCGTCGTCTCCAGATCCTCCTGCGACACCTCGGCCGCCACGTCCTCCGCCCAGGCGACCTGCGCCGCGCCCAGCTCCCGCATTGCCGCGCGCGCCCGCCGCGTCAACGACAGCAACGGCGCCCGCGCGTCGGCGGGGTTCGGCAGGCGGTCCAGCATTCCGTTGCGCAGCAAGCGGTTCACCGTCTCCTGCACGCTCTGCCGGCGCAACCCGCGCCGGCGTGCCACCTCCGCCGCGGTCGCCGGGCCGTCCTCCAGGAAGCCGAGGACCTGCCACTGCGCCGCGGTCAGCCCGACCGGCTCGGTCAGTGCGTCGCCCGCGGCGAGGAACCTGCCGTTGCACGCGAAGACCGCGTCGATCACGCGGGTGAACGTTTCGGCTCGGGGTGACCGCATGCGTGCTAGTCTCGCACATCGACAGGTACCTGTCGAAATGGAGACGACCATGGACATGCCCCGCCTCGGCCCGGCGCACGACGCGCTGAAGGCGTTCGTCGGCGACTGGACCGGCACGGAGGACCTCGCCGCCTCGCCGTGGGCGCCGGCCTCGACCGCGCACGCGGACTGCGAATACCGCTTGGCGCTCAACGGTTTCGCCGTCGTCCAGCACTACCGGCAGCGCCGCGAGGACGGGTCGGAGTTCCTCGGCCACAACGTCTTCACCGCGGATCCGGCCACCGGCGAGACGCTCTGGTACGGCTTCGACAGCTACGGCTACCCGCCCGAGTCGCCCGCCCGTGGCGGCTGGAGCGGCGCGACGCTGACCCTGGAGAAGGTGACCGCGCGCGGGGTGGCGCGGCACCGGCTCACCCCGGACGGCGGGACGCTGACGCACGAGATCGACGTCCGGATGGGTGAAAGCCCGGAATACCGGCCGTTTTTGCGCGCCCGGTACACCCGGAAGGGCCAGTAGCGGGCCAGAAACTGTCGGACCCCCGGAGTACAGATGGGGGCGTGACCGGAACCGCCGACCCGCCCCCGCTGATCGGGGTCGAGAACCTGAAGATGCCCGAGTGGGCACGCGTCGACGAACGCGTGGCCGCGTCGAGCTTCGGCCAAGCCGTGCGCACGCTGCCCACGGCGATCTCGGTCGTGCTGCGGCTGGCCTGGCGCACGTCGCCACGGCTGACGCTGCTGGCCGCCGTCGTGCACGTCGTCTCCGGCTGCGTCACGGCGTTCGGGCTGCTCGCCACCGCGAACGTCTTCACCGCGCTGCTCGAACAGGGGCCGACCCCGGAGCGCGTGCTGCAATCGCTGCCGGCGATCGCGGTCGTCACCGGGTCGTACGCGGCGCGGGCGTTGCTGGACGCGGCCGTCGCCGCCGTCGAAGGCGCGCTGCGGCCCCGGGTCACCGCGGCGGCGGACGACGCGGTGACGGCCGCGGTCGTGCGCGTCGGGCTGATCGCGTTCGAGGACGCGGACTTCCGGGAGCTGGCCCGGCAGGGCGCGCGGTTCGGCGTGCGGGCCATCGAGACGAGCCTGCGGCGGCTGGCCGACCTGACGTCGTCGGTCATCTCGCTGGCGGCGGCGATGATCACGGCCGGGCTGCTGAACCCGTGGCTGGCCCCGGTGCTGCTGCTCGCCGCGGCGGCCGACGGCTGGTCCGCCGCGCGCATCGCGAAGCTGAACTACCGGCACTTCCTGGACACCGTCGGGCGCAACATCCGCAAGTCGGTCGTCGAAGAGGTCGCCACCTGGCGCTCGATGGCCCTCGAGCGGCACGCGCTGACGCTGCAGGAGCCGTTGCTCGGCGAGTACCGGCGCATCTCGCGGAGCCTCACGCGCGAGGAGATCCGGCTGGCGCACCGGAGCAACCTGGTGCGCACGACCGGCCGGGCGGCGGCGGGCTTCGGCACGGCCGTGGCGTACCTGGTGCTCGGGTGGCTGCTCTACACCGGCGGGATGGAGCTGGCGCTGGCCGGCACGGCGGTGCTGGCGATGCGCACGGCGTCGACGGCGCTGTCCAACACCATGCGCGCGGTCAACTCGCTGTACGAGGATTCCTTCTACATCGGGTTCTACAACCAGCTGCTCGCGGAGTCCCGGAAGCGGCAGCCGCCGCCGGCGTCGGTGACAGCGCCCGCCGACCCGGGCGAGATCCGGCTGGACGGCGTCACGTTCACCTACCCGGGCCGCGACAGCCCGGCGCTGCGCGACATCTCGGTGACGATCCGGCGCGGCGAGGTGGTCGCGCTGGTCGGCGAGAACGGCTCGGGCAAGACCACCCTCGGCAAGCTGCTCACCGGCCTCTACCCACCGGACGAGGGAACGGTCCGCTGGGACGACGTCGACCTGGCGGAGGCCGACCCGGCATCGGTGCACGCGAACATCGCCGTGATCGCCCAAGAGCCTGCGGAGTGGCCGATGACGGCGGCGAACAACATCACGATCGGCCGCCTCGGCCGCCCGGACCCGGAGGGCCACGCCTGGCACGAAGCGGTCGACTACTCGGGCGCGGACGAGGTGATCGAATCCCTGCCCGCCAAGGAGAAAACGGTGCTGTCGAAGAAGTTCGACGAGGGCCACGACCTGTCGGGCGGCCAGTGGCAGCGCATGGGCATCGCCCGGGGAATCTACCGGGACGCCTCGGTCCTGGTGGCCGACGAGCCGACAGCGGCCCTCGACGCCCGCGCGGAGGCCCGGGTGTTCGCAGGCCTCCAGCACGCAAGCCGTTCGGGCCGCGGCCGCCGCACGACGGTCCTGGTGACCCACCGGCTGGCCAACATCCGTTCGGCAGACCGGATCCTGGTCCTGGAGAAGGGAAGGTTGATCGAAGAAGGCACCCACGACGACCTGATCAAAGCGGGCGGCGTCTACCACGAGCTGTACGAGATCCAGGCCCGCGCCTACCGCAACGGCCCACCCTGACCGCACCCCGCCACGCCCGCGCACCCGCCCCGCGCACCCAACCGGCCGACCCGCCACTCGACCGACCGGCCCGCGCACCCAGCCGGTCGGCCCGCCCACTCGACCGACCGGGCCGCGCACCCAGTCGGTCGGCCGGGCGTACCCGCACGGTCGGCCCGGGTGCCCGGTCGGTCGGCTCGCCGGTCGACCCTCCAGACACGCGAACCGACCCTCCGAGGACGCCGGCCGGCCCTCCAGGCACGCGAGGTCGCCGAGCCGGACCTCGTCACTCGCGTGATCGAGGCCGCATGTCGCGTGATCGGGCGCGGAACTCCCGTGATCAGCGGCGTATCTCGCGTGATTAGCGGCGTATCTCGCGTGATTAGCGGGGCATCTCGCGTGCTCGGCGGGTCAGGTGGCGAGGGTGAGGGAGCCCAGGTGGGAGAAGTGGGCGGCGATGCGGGACCCGCGGCGGAGGGGGACCGCGTCCGTCATGCCGCCGGTCAGGACCAGCCAGCCCGGCTCCAACGCCAAGCCCCGGGATGCGAGGGCGTTGGCCGCCAAGGCGAGCGCCTCCGCCGGGTGGCCCAGGACGGCCGCGCCCGTGGCCGTGTCGACGATCTGGCCGTCGACCTCCAGCAACGCCGCCTCCAGGGACAGGTCCAGCGATGCCGGCGGTACCGCCACCGGTCCCACGCTGAAGTACGCCGACGACCCGTTGTCCGCGACGGCGTCCGGCAGCGTGAAGCGGTAGTCCTCGTAGCGGCTGTCGATCACCTCGATGCCGCCGTACACGCGGTCGACCGCCGCCAGGGCCGTTGCCGCCGTCACGCCCGGGCCCGCCAGCCGGTGTCCCATGACGAACACCAGCTCCGGCTCGGCTCGCGGGTGGATCAGCGACGGCACCGGCACGCCCGCCGGCAGCACCATCGCGTCCGTCAGCCAGGCCAGCAACGGTGCGTCGATGCCCATCCGCTGCTGCTTGGCGCGGGACGTCAGCCCCAGCTTCACCCCGATCAGCGTCTCCCCGCGGGCCCGCCGCTGGCGCAACGCCTCGTCCTGGATCGCGTACGCCGTGTCGACGTCCAGGTCCGGCCACTCCTCCGAGAGCGGCGCCCGCTCCGAGACCGTTCCCAACAACGAAGCGGCTGCCTCTCGCACGTTCACGATTCCTCCGAAAACACCGCGGTGACGCTGCCGAGGCCGGCGATCGTCGCGACGATCGTGTCGCCCGGGGACACCGGGATCGCCCGGGTCATCGAGCCCGGCAGCACGACGTGGCCGGGCTCCAGGGTCACCCCCAGCGGCCCCACCGTGTTCGCCAGCCACACCAGCGAGTTCAACGGCGACCCGAGCACCGCGCCGCCCGCGCCCGTCGCCGCCACCGCACCGTTCTGGTACAGCACGCAACCCGCCAACCGGAGATCGACCGAACCCAACGCAGTCGGCTTGCTGCCCAGCACCACCCCGCCCGACGACGCGTTGTCCGCGATCGTGTCGAACAGCGAGATCTTCCAGTCCCGGATGCGGGAGTCGACGATCTCCAGCGACGGCAGCACGAAGTCGACCGCCCGGACCGCGTCGGCGACCGTCACGCCCGGGCCGCGCAGGGCCGAGCCGAGCACGAAGGCGATCTCCGGCTCGATCCGCGGCTGCAGGAACGCCGACGTCGGGATCGGCTGGTGCTCCAGGTGGAACATGTTGCCGGTGAGGTGCCCGTAGTCGGGCTGGTCGACGCCCATCTGCCGCTGCATCGCCGCCGACGCGAGGCCGACCTTGTGGCCGCGGACGGCGTCGCCGCCCTCGACCCAGTGCCGCACCTGCTCCTGCTGGATCCGGTAGGCGTCCTCGACACCCGCGTCGGGATACGTCTTGATCAGCGGCTCGATCGGCTCACGCGTGGCGTAGGCCCCCGCCAGTGCGGCCGCGGCCTCCTGCACCTTGCTGACATCCACCTCCGGGACTCTGCCGTGCGCGGCGGGCAGGCACAAGCGCGGATGTTCCGTCCAGCGGAACTCTCGCCGGGCAATCTCTTGCGCGCGAGATAAATCGAGCGTAGCGTGGAGAACACCACCAGGAAGGGACGTGAGGGACATGGCACCGACCCAGGCCGAGGTCACCAAGCTCGCCGAAGCCCGCGACGCGCTGCGCGAGCGCCACCTGCGCCCGGCCGCCGAACGCCCGGCGACGAACGGGCGCGGCATCCACCACACCGCGCTGATCTCCAGCGACGTCGAGCGGACCATCGAGTTCTACCAGGACATCCTCGGCTTCCCGCTCACCGAACTCATCGAAAACCGGGACTACCCCGGCTCGAGCCACTTCTTCTTCGACGTCGGCAACGGCAACGCGGTCGCCTTCTTCGACCTGCCCGGTCTGGACCTCGGCCCGTACGCGGAAGTCCTCGGTGGCCTGCACCACCTGGCCCTCTCGGTCACGCCCGAACGGTGGAGCGCGATCAAGGACAAGCTCGACGAGGCCGGGGTGAAGTACCTGCTGGAGAGCAAGACCTCCATCTACCTGTCCGATCCGGACGGTGCCCGCGTCGAGCTGATCTCCGACCCGCTCGGCGAGATGTACGGCGAGAAGATCGGCTGAAAGCGTGGTCCGGGCGTCGCGCGCCAACTAGCCTGTGCGCGACGTCTGGAGGTCCGATGTCCGACTGGTCGCTCTCCCGCGCGAAGGCGCGGCTCGATCACCGCGAGCTGCTCGACGAACTCACCGCGCGCACCCGCTTCGAGGTCCGGCTGCACCTGAACGAACCGGCCACGAACGGCGCCTACGACGAGCTCACGAGCATCTTCGCGATCGGGCACGGCGAGTGCGCCGCCCTCCTGCAGCACCACCGGCTGCTGCCGTGGTGGGAGCGGGCGCTGCTGTTCCGCTACGCGCGGCGCATGCACGGCAAGGCGATCACGCGCAGTGTCGGCGTCGTGCCCGCAGAGGTCGCGCCGCAGGCCGCCCGCGCGTTCGGCGCCGAGATCGCGGAACTGGCCCCCGGCTCCGGGGACACCGGCGCGAAGTACGACCTGCAGGGCCGTGGCCTGCTGACCGTCTTCCGGATCGCGGTCGGCGCCAAGGGCGAAATCTGGCCGGACCGCCACGAGGTCGCCACGACGTCCGCCCGCAACATCCTGACCTGCGCCGCGACCTTCGCCCGGCGGAAGCCGTGGCACGTGATCTGGCCCGTCTACCGGGTGCGCGGCCTGCGGCTCTGGAAGCTTTGACCCCGGTGCAGCGTTCCACCGGTATGAACGCAGAGGAAATCCTCGCCGGCGCGAACACCATCGCCGTCGTCGGCCTGAGCCGCGATCCGGCCAAGGCCGCGCACGGCGTCCCGGCGGTCCTGCAGGCCCACGGCTTCCGGATCATCCCGGTGCACCCGACCGCGACCGAGCTGCTCGGCGAAAAGGTGTACCGGTCGCTGAAGGACATCCCGGAGCCGGTGGACCTCGTCGACGTCTTCCGGCCGTCCCCCGAAGCGCCGGGCATCGCCCGCGAGGCCGTCGAAATCGGCGCCAAAGCGCTGTGGCTGCAACAGGGCATCGTCTCCGCCGAAGCGCGCCGCATCGCCGAGGAGGGTGGGCTCGCCTACGTCGAGAACCGGTGCACCGCGGTCGTCCGCGCGACCGCCTCGATCACGAAGAGCTAGCTCCGAAGTGGACGATCCGGTGGTTGCCCGGCTCGGTGACCCAGACGCCGCCCGCGCCGTCGTCGGCCATGTCCCTCGGCGAGCCGATCGGCTCGGCCGTGTCGGGTAACGCGGCGCCGGTGCGGATGTCGAACCGGGCGACGCGCCCGGTGTCGTCGACCAGCAGCCGCCCGGCTCGGTCGAGCGCCACCGCGCGGGGCCGGCCCAGGCCGCCGAACTCGCGCACGAAGCCGCCCTGCCACGAAAACTGCACCACGCGGCGGTTGCCGGTGTCGGCGACGTAGACGTTGCCCGCCGCGTCGACCGCGACGCCCTCGGGCGCCTTGAGCCGCCCGGCCAGGACGCGCACGAGCGCGCCGTCGCGGGTGAAGGCCTGGACCCGGTCGTTGCCGGTGTCGGCCACCCAGACGCGGCCGCGCGTGTCGACGGCGATCCCCGAGGGCGCGCGGAACTGCCCCGGCCCGGCGCCGGGCCCGCCGAACGCACGCGGCAGCGCGGCGACTTCACTGCTGGTCACGGCACCAGGATCACCGGCGGCGGGCCGGTGCGGCCAGCGCCGGGACGAGTGTTCAGCGACTGTTCCGCCTCCGCTCACCAGCTCCAGCGGGAGCACGTCCGCCGGTCGAGGAAGCTGTACGCGGGCAGGGGCCCGAGCCAATCGGCCTGGACACCGTCGTCGCGCGCGAGCCCGGCGACGGTGTCCCGGACGACGAGCAGATCGCCCAAGCCGACCAGGAACGCCCACCGCTCGTCGGCGCTCTCGCCCGCCGGCAGCGCCACGGAGTCGCGGGCGCGTTCGGCGACCCGCGACAGCAGCACGTCCGAGCGGGCCGCCCGCCACGCCGACCCGGGTTCGGTGAACCGCAGGCAGACGTGCACCTCGGCCAGGCCGTCGAGCCGGTCGAGGTCGGCGCGGTAGGTGTCCGCGGCCGGGGCGAGCACCTCGGTGCGGACGGCGTCCTCGTCCTCGGCCACCGTGCCGAACCGGACCGGCAGCACCGGGCCGCCCTCGACGAGCGCGGACACCACCGCCAGGTGCGCGGCCGGGTCGGGCTCGGGGTCGCCGACGACCATCGCGAGGTCCTCCCAGCAGACCGTGCGCGGTGCGCGCGGGTGCCCGGCCCGGACGACGCCGTAGAGCTGCAGCGTCACGGCTGTTCGACGGGGATGGCCGGCGCCGGGGGCACGGCCACCGCGGGGGTCGGCGGCGGGGGCGGGATCAGCCCGACGGTCTGGTCGAGCCCGATGGAGACCTGCCCGGGGTTGGGCTGCTGCGCCTGCGCGTTCACCCGCTGCATCGCTTCGAGGTAGCGGATGTAGGTGTCGACGCTGGCGATCACCACCCTGGCCTCGATCGACAGCAGTTCGATCCCGATCAGGGACACCTTCACCGTGGCGTCGATGACGAGTCCCTTGTCCAGCAGGATGTTGAGGGTGTCGGCGAGTCCGCCACCGGTCTGCCCCGGTCTGGTCACTTCGCTCCTTCGGTTGCGGGGATGTCGTCGAGGGCGGCGCGGATCTCGGCGAACCGGAGCTCCAGCGCGATGAGGGCCTGGCCGAGCGCTTCGACCTGGGCCGGGGTGAGGGTGCCGGCGTCGAGCCGGCGCAGGGCCTGCCGCTCCAGCACTTCCTTGAGGATGTCGAGCACGGTGACGACGAGGTGCCCGAGCCCGCGGCCGGCGTCGGCGGCGATCCGCTGGGTCATCCGGGCTCGCCTTCCAGCCCGAGCAGCAGCAACCGCAGGTCGAGCCGCACGAGGTCGATGCCGGCGAGGGAGATGATGACGTCCCCGGTGACGACGGCGCCGCGGTGCACGACCCGGTCGAGCAGGTCGACGATGGCCTCGGCGGCGTTGGTGCCGGACGGGGTGAAGACCTCGGGCAGCAGGTCGGGTTCAGCCATTCGCCGTCGCTCCGAGCTCGAGGTCGGTGAACGAGTACGGCGGCCAGGGGCCCGACGTCTCCACCGTCGCCCCCGCCGCGCTCAGCTCGCGGGTGAACCACTCGACCTCCGCGTGGAAGTCCGCCTCACGACCGGTCTCCACCAGGTACGCCGTGTTCATCAGCACGCCGTGCGGCCGGGCGCGTTCCACGCTGTCCGCCGACTGCCGCCGCAGCGCCTCCTGGAGCCGGCCGGCCGCGCCGGCCACGTCTTCGCGGGCGCGCTGGATCGCCTTCAGCCGTTCGCGCCGCCGGACCAGGTACTGCGTCCCGGTCAGGCCCGCCGCGTCCGGCCGGGTGGTCGCCGCCGGCTCCGAATGCCGCACCCGGACGCCCCACTCGCGGTGGCCGGCCACCTCGTCGAGGCAGTCGCTGGCCTGGTCGTAGCCCGCTTGCAGGAGCCGGAGCGCGGCGTCTTCGCCGTCGAGGACCGTGCCGAACCGCAGCGGCAGCACCGGTTCGCTGCGGAACACCGCGCGCACCACGGCGTCGTGCTCGCGGGCCAGCTCGGCGAGCGTGCCGTCGACCGGGTCGAGCGTGTCGATGCTGTCGAAGCGCGCCGGCGCCACCTCGGCGACCACCACGCCGAGGTCGCGGTAGCCGATCAACCGCGGCGCCGGCCCGATGTCCAAAGCGGACGGACGGTTGCGGGTGATCGCGTACGCGCAGAGCCAGTTTCCGGTGCTCACCGCGGTTCTTCCCTCCCGCCCGGCACGGGCAGCCGGGCCTCCAATTCGGCGACGCGCGCCGCCAGGTCGGACGCCCCCAGTTCCGCTCGCGCGGCATTCGGGGCGAAGAACGGATCGTTCGTCCACCAGTCCATGCCCATTTCCCGGGCGGTCTGCGCGGACGCGATGAACAGCCGGATCCGCAGCGTCAGCAATTCGACTTCGACGACGCTGACGCCGATGTCACCGGCGATGACGACGCCCTTGTCGAGCACGCGTTCCAGAATGTCCGCCAACGAATCGGACGAAGCGGCCAATCGTGTCGACCTTCCTTTCAGGAATCGGTGGCGCCCCGCGTGAACCGGCGCAGCCGCTCGCACGCGCCGAGTTCGCCGTCGGCGTCGACGTCCACCCGGTAGGTGGCCATCACACTGGTGGAGTCCGGAATCCGGGCCAGCTCGACGACGTCGACGAGCACGGACCAGCCGCCGTCGCCCCGGCCGCGAATCCCGGTCACGGCGTGCGGAGTGAGCCCGGTCACCATGGCGAACTGGTCCTTCGCGGCCCGAATGGCATCGGCGGCGCGGAGCCGGGAAACGGATTTCCCGGCGGCATCGGGCGCATTTTTGTTTTGGGCAGGCAACGGCAGTGGCGATTCCGTCATCGCTTTCCTAGTCACGGGGTGGGTGCCCACCGTAGCAACACCGACGTTCACGTGCAGGACCGTCGCGGGACGGCATTTTTCACCGGTTCGCGCGCACGATTGGGCGGTCCGCGGCAACCACGGGCGACAAATGGCGCAGCACGTGGGCGTCCAGCGGAACCAATTTCCGGAAAACGCCCAATTGATTACGATCGAGTAACGTCCACCAGGCGGTAGCCGACCCCGCGGACCGTCTCGATGGTGTGGGTGCCGAACGGCGTGTCGATCTTGCGCCGGAGATAGCCGATGTACACCTCGACGACGTTCTCGTCGCCGTCGTAGTGCGCGTCCCAGACGTGGCTCAGGATCTCGTTCTTCGACAACGCCGTTCCGGCCCGCCGCAGCAGGAACTCCAGCAACCCGAACTCCCGCGCGGTGAGCTCGATCCGCTTTTGTCCCCTGTGGACAGTACGGGCGGACGGGTCGAGCCGCAGGTCGCCGGCCTCCAGCACGGCCGGCCGGGCCGGGGCACCGCGCCGCAGCAACGCGCGCAGCCGGGCGATCAGCACGACGAAGGAGAACGGTTTGGACAGGTAGTCGTCGGCGCCGAGGTCGAACGCGTCGGCTTCGTCGTACTCGCCGTCCTTGGCCGTCAGCATCAGCACCGGCGTCCAGTTCTCCGCCGCGCGCAGGCGTTTGAGCACCTCGTAGCCGGACAGCTCGGGCAGCATGATGTCGAGCACCACGACGTCGTACGCGTGCTCGGTCGCCCGCCAGAGGCCCTCGCGGCCGGTGTGCGCGACGTCGGCGGTGAAGCCCTCGGCCACCAGACCGCGCCGCAGCGTCTCCGCGAACTCGCGCTCGTCCTCCACGATCAGCAGGCGCACTACTCCTCCTTCGGCAGTTCGATCACCGGCAGCTCGATCACGAACCGCGCGCCCGGCTCGCCGGACTCGGCGTAGCGCGCCCGGCCGCCGTGGCGGGCCGCGATGCCGGCCACGATCGGCAGGCCCAGCCCGGTCCCGCCGTGCCCGCGCTGCCGCGACGCGTCGAGGCGGACGAACCGCTCGAAGATCCGCTCGCGGTCGGCTTCCGCGACGCCGGGGCCGTCGTCGCTCACCTCGATGACGGCCAGGTCGCCGCGCACCGCGCTGCTGACGCGGATGCGCGAGCGCGCGTGCCCGCGGGCGTTGTCGACCAGGTTGCGCACGGCCCGCCGCAGCTGGGCCTCGCTGCCGTGCACCTTCGCCGGCCCCGCGCGCACTTCGACGTCCGCCGTGGTCTCCCCGCGGACGCGCTCGGCTTCGGCGCGGACGATGTCGTCGAGGTCGACCTCGGTGCGCTGCGGCCGGTCGGTCGCGTCGTCGGTGCGGGCCAGCATGAGCAGGTCGTCGACGAGCTCGCGCAGCCGCGCGGTTTCCCGGGCGATCACCGGCACCAGGTCGCCGGTGCTCTCCGGGTGCCGCCCGGAGACGTCGAGAGCGGTGCTTATCGTCGAGAGCGGTGATCTCAGTTCGTGGCTGGCGTCCGCGACGAACCGGCGTTGCGCGGCCTGGGCCGACGCGAGCCGGGACAGCATTTCGTTGAGCGTCACGGCCAGGCGGTGCACCTCGTCGCCGCCCGGCGGCAGCGGCACGCGCGCGGCGAGGTCGCGCGTGGAGATCTCCGCGACGGTCCGGCGCATCCGCTCGACCGGCCGCAGCGCCGAGCCGACCGCGCGGTACACCGCGAGCCCGGCGATGGCCAGCAGCGGCACGGCGATCAGGCCGAGCAGCAGCGTCAGCCGTGTCGAGGCCTCCGTGACCGGTTCCAGCGAGCGCGCGGAGATCACGGTGAACGGCCCGCCCGGACCGGTCACCTCCTGCGACACGACGCGGTAGTCGTCGTTGTCGCCGTTCAGCCCGAGCGGCAGCGTTTCGACGATCTCGTGCCCGACGACCGGGCGGGCCGTGGTCAGCGGCGGGTGCCCGACGATCGCCGGGTCGCTCGCGATCGGCGTCCCGCGCGCGTCCAGGACCTGCGTGACGGCCTCGGTGTCGCCGGTGCTGGCGACGTCGCTCGCGCTCAGGTCGCGCGCGCCCTCGCGGATGAGCTGGATGGCGACCTGCCGCCCGGTGCTGCGGGCACTCTCGGTGACGCTGCGGTCGAGCGACTCCTCCAGCAGCAGCACCACGACCACGCAGCCGACGGCGATGGCCAGCGCGAGCGCGAACACCGCCACCGCGGTGGTGCGCATCCGGACGCCGGTCGCGGCGACCACCTTGCCCAGTCTCACCAACGCAGCGTAACCACGAACGAGGCCGGCACGCGGGCGGACCAGCGACGGGACGCTCGCCGCCACCCCGTCACGCGCCCCGGCGCCGGCGCGGGACGGCGAGCCGCTCCCCGCGCAGCCGCTCGACCTCGGCCAGGTCCAGCGGGCCGAGCGGGTGCCCGACCGTCCAGGCCAGCAGCAGGTCGGCCAGCGCGGGGTTGCGGGCGAGCGCCGGGCCGTGCAGGTAGGTGCCGACGACCCGGTCGGTCACCGCGCCCTCGGTGCCGTCGCCGTTGCCGGTGCCGCGCACGACCCGCCCGAGCGGCTCGCTGTCGGCGCCGAGCTTGCTGACGCCCAGGTGGTTTTCGAACCCGGTCAGCGTCTCGCCGTCCAGCAGCCGGGACGGTGTCGCGACCAGCTCGGCGACCGCGCGCTGCTCGCCGGGTTCGGTGGTGACGTCGAGCAGGCCGAGCCCGTCGTGGTCGACGCCGTCGAGGCCGCGGAAGCGGGTGCCGAGCACCTGCAGGCCCGCGCACACGCCGAAGACGACCGCACCGGCCGCGACGGCCCGGCGCAGGCCGGGGTACTTGCGCAGGTGCGCGGCGGCCAGCACCTGGGCGCCGTCTTCGCCGCCGCCGAGCAGGTAGAGGTCCAAAGTGGACGGCACCGGTTCGCCGAGCCCGACCGGGACCACCTCGGCGTCGAGCCCGCGCCACTGCAGCCGCTTGCCGAGCACCTGGGCGTTGCCGGTGTCGCCGTAGGTGCCGAGCACCTCGGGCAACAGAAGTCCGATGTGGACGGTCGAATCAGCCACTCGGCAACCTGCCCACCAGGTCGCGGAACGCGGTGTAGTTGGCGACCAGCTCGACGGCGCCGGGCGGCAGCGCGTCGATCGCGGTGACCGGGTCCGGCTCGGCCCAGTGCGCGACCTCGGCGTAGCAGAGCCGGACGGACAGGTCGGCGCCGCGCTCGCCGGTGACGACGACCTGGCGCCCGCGGAGCCGTTCGAAGTGGACGTCCCACAGCCAGGACAGGTCGCGGCCGTCGGCCTCCTGGGCGTTGACCGCGACGACGACCGGGGTGTCCTCGTCCAGCACGCGCAGCGTTTCCACCCAGCCGGCCGGGTTCTTGGCCAGCATCAGCCGCACGGAGTGCCGCGACCGGCGGATCGTCCGGTAGCGGCCGCCGATGTCGGTGATGGTCCGCAGCCGGGCGGCGGCGGTGTGCGGCGGCACGCCGAGCCGGTGCGCCGCGGCGAGCGCGAGGGCGGCGTTCGCGCGGTTGACCTCGCCGGGCAATCGCAGGTCGAGGTCGACCTGACGGCCACCGGGGGTGACCACGAGTTCGCCGTCGAGCGTCCACCCGGGTTCCGGGCGGGCGAGGCCGCACCCGCAGCTCCAGTGCCGGTCCTGGGTTTCGACGCGGCCTTCGCAGCGCGGGCACGCCGTCGAGTCCCCGGTCCAGCGGCGGCCGGCGCCGACCCAGACGGCCTTCGCGGCGGCGCTCGCGGCGGAGGTCACGAGGACGTCGTCACAGTTCGCGACGACGACGGTGCCGTCCAGGCCGGCGATGGCGGCCCGCAGGTCGCGTTCGGTGGCGCGGACCTCGCCGACCCGGTCGAGCTGGTCGCGGCTGAGGTTGAGCAGGACGAGGACGGCGGGCCGGACCTGGTCGGCGACCCAGGGGACGTAGGTTTCGTCGACCTCGAGGACCGCGTAGGGCGCGCCGGGGCGGGCGGTCAGGGCGGCGAGGACGCCATCGGGCATGTTCGCGCCATCGCTGTTGGCGGCGACCTCGGCGAGCGTTTCGAGCGCGCGGGTGAGCATCAGCGAGGTGGTGGTCTTGCCGTTGGTGCCGGTGACGAGCACAACGGTGCGTTCACGCCCGAGCCGGCGCAGGGCGAGCGGATCGAGGGCCAGGGTGACGCGGCCACCGATCATCCCGCCGCGGCCGAGCCCGGAGCTGCGCGAGAGCCAGGCGGTAAGCCGCCCGGCGGCCACGGACGCGCGGGTACGGAGGGGACTTCGCAGGGACATCGCCTGGATGGTGCCTGCGAGCCGCTGTGATTTTCCTGAGTCCGTGGCGCGCGTCTCGCGGGGCGGCCTTGGTGGTGGGCTGGGCTCGCGGTCTGTTCGGCCGATGCCCTGGTCCCCGGGGGCGCACCAGGTCACTCCACCGGCCCGAACGAGACGCGGACGCCAGACCGGCACCCCACCCAGACCTCCCCTGCCACCCCGATCCGAAGCCAGCACGCGGACGGTGGTGCCGGGTCAAGGCACGCTTTCCCGCCTTGACGCGGTACCACCGGCCGTAGTGACAATCG
>NZ_JBSFNC010000132.1:0-25528 GCF_053586895.1 Amycolatopsis sp. NPDC003731
GGGGACGCCAAGTCCCCCGAGGCGGCCGGCAACGGCGGTTACCGCACGACGGCCCACAGTTCCCACGACCAGGTCGTGGGACGGCACTCGAACCGGACGAACCCGCCGGTCTGCACGTACCACTGGCCGTCGGCGTAGCACTCGTACTCGTAGGCCGCGCCGTAGCTCCACTGGTACTTCATGATCTGGCTGTCCCCCGCGCTGGCCGGCGGCGCGAACACGACCGTCGACGCCAGCGCGCCCATGACGGCGGCGGCTGCGAGCTTCTTCTTCACTTGTCTGTCCCCCGGTTCTCTCTGAACACGTACAAGGGACAAACAATCATGAACCCGGCACGCTTGTCCGCCGAACGGGGGAATTGGTCACTGCTTGCGGGCGACCCCGCCCAGCGTCAGGAAGTTGAGCTCGCCCAGCGGGTGCAGCCGCGGGCCGTCCGGCCACCATTCGTGCAGGTAGACCAGCCCGGGCCGGAGCAGCTCGGTGCCTTCGAAGAAGCCCGCGATCTGGTCCCGGTTGCGGTACACGCTGCCCAGGCCGGTGCCCTGGAAGCTGGTCTCCAGCAGCCGCGCGAGCTCCTGGCGCGGGGAGTCTTCTTCCGGGTCGAAGTTGTGCGTGAGCAGCAGGAACGACCCGGGCGCGAGCGCGGCCACGTACTCCGCGACGATCGACTTCGCGCGGTCGTAGTCGTCGATGTGGTGCACGATCGAGGTGAGGATCAGCGCCACCGGCCGGGTGAAGTCCAGGTACTCCTTGACGACCTCGTCGGCGAGGGTCTCGGCCGGCCGCGTCAGGTCGGCGCCGGTCACGTGGGTCAGGTAGTTCTCTTCGAGCAGCGCCCGGCCGTGCACCTGCACGACCGGGTCGTTGTCGACGTACACCACCTGCGCGTCCGGGTTGTACCGCTGCGCCACCTCGTGGGTGTTTTCCGCCGTCGGCATGCCGGAACCCAGGTCGAGGAACTGGTCGATGCCGCGTTTGCCGGCCAGGAACCGCACCGCGCGCACCAGCCAGTCCCGGTGCTCCTTCGCCATCGCCCGCGCGCCGGGCGCGATGGCCAGGAGACGCCGCATGGCCTCGCGGTCCACTTCGTAGTGGTCGTGCCCGCCGAGCAGCGCGTCGGACAACCGGGCCAGGCTCGCCTTGCTGAAATCGAGGGCGGCCGCACCGCCCTCGGTTCCGGACCGCAGGTCGCCAGGCGTCATCGGCTGCTCTCCCACTCTGCGCGTGGTGGCGGCACCCCTGCCCGGGCTTCGCTCACCGTGTCCGGCGACGGACAGTGCTCAGATTACGACATGGGGTGCACCAAGTGAACCGGGCACAAGGGCCTTGCCTGCCAGGGACAACGACCCGATCGGGGCGCCACCCGGCCCGGAGATCGTTACGGGAAACGCAATTCCCGCCACGTCCGTCCCCCATCCGTGGTCCGGTACACCGCGGACCCGCCGAAGGCGTCCGGCTGCCCGTCGACGACGACTCCCGTGCCGCCGCCGGGGAAGTCGAGATCGGTCAACGCGAAGCCCCGCTCCGGCAGCTCCAGCGTCGTCCACGTCCGGCCGCCGTCCGCCGTGTGGTGCAGGAACCCCACCCCGCCGCCGATGGCCGCGACCGTCGCCGACGTCGGCGAGGCCGCCGCGAAGCCCTGGTTGATGCCCGCGAACGGCACCGCGTCTTCCCCGCTGAACCGCGCACCGAGCTGCGGGGCGTGGCGCAGGTGCCGTTCCATCGAACCCGGCTGCGGCGAGCCCGGGCTGCCGCTGCACAACGCCACCACCTGGCGCTCGCGGACGCCCGCGAGCGAGGCCACCTGCCCTTCCGGGCACGGCGGCTCCGCCGGGGTGAACCGGGCGCCGTCGCGGGAGGTCCAGTACCGCTCGGTGCCGTAGTCCGCGCCGAGCGCGACCTGCAGGCCGCCGCCGATCGCCAGGTCGCCGTACGTGAGGCCGCCGGTGACCTCGAACCCGGGCACCGGGACCAGAACCGGCGAACCGGCGGCCCCCGAGTACAACCGGGTCGAGCCGTGGCCCTCGCCGTAGCTGGTCAGCAGCGCGAAGACGCGCCCGCCGGTCTCGGCGATCTTCGAGAGGTAGTACGGCTCCCGCGCCCCGGCCAGGGTGACCGGACGCCAGCTGGCCCCGCCGTCGCGGGTCGCGAGCACGTGGACGCCGTCTTCGACGTAGGCGACGCGGTCACCGAAGAACCGCAGCGCCACGTGGTTGTGGTTGTCCGGCAGCGACATCGGCGGCGCGCCCAGCCGCCGCCAGTGCCGTCCGGCGTCGGTCGTGCCCAGCAGCGCCGGGCACCACGTCTGCGCGCACGGCGAGTACCCCAGGACGTACCCGGTGTCCGGGCCGGTCCAGCTCGTCGAGGCCGGTTGGAATCCGGACGGGATCACCGGGTCCGCGGTCGCGGGCGAGGCGAACGCGGTCAGGAGGGCGATGACGGACACCAGCAGCGCACATCTCATGATCACCTGACGCCCCGCGCCCGGCGATGGTTGCCCAGCACGGGACGGTTGCGCCGCCCGGCTCAGCGCGGTGCGGCCGGCCGGGCGCCGAGCTCGGCGGGGCCGTCGGCACCGCGGCCGGCGATCACGATCGCTTCCCTTCCAAGAACGTCGTCGCGAGCGCGGCCCAGCCCGGCAGGAAGTGCCCGGCGTCCTCGGTCAGCCGGACGTCGGCGTCCGGGAGGGCCTGCCGCAGGTTCGCCGCCGCGTCTCGCTGGTCGAGCAGGACGTCGCGCGCCCCGAACTGCGCCTGCACCGGCATCGCCAGTTCCCGCAGGCGCTCCACCGGGAACACCGGGATCGCCCCCAGCCGCGGCTTGAAGTGCTCGAACGTCGCCAGGGTGAACTCGCCGACCGCGCGCCGCCCCGGGTCGGGCGGGCTGCCGTGGGCGACCATGGCCAGCGACCGGCGGCGGCCCCAGTCGCCGAAGAGGCTGTAGGCGGCGAACTTCAGCAGCGGCGCGGTCCGGCGCCGGCCGAGGCCGGACGGGTTGACCAGGGCCAGCGCGGCGACCCGCTCCGGACGGCGAAGCGCGTAATCCAGTGCCCACCAGCCGCCCAGCGAGGTGCCGAGGAACGCCGCGCGCGGCAGTTCGAGCCCGTCGAGGACGTCGTCCAGCCACTCGGCGTACGCGGGCGACCCGAGCGCGGGCCGCGCCTCGACGGTCCGGCCCGGCTCGCCGGGCGCGTCGACCGCGTACACCCGCAGCCGCCCGGCCAACGTGGCGATGTCCGGCAGCCAGTGCGCGGCCGTGCCGCCGGACCCCTGCAGCGCGACGACCGGCGGCGCGGCCACCGGACCGGACACCACGGCGAAGGTGTCCCCCAGCCGAGTGGCCGGCGTGCGGCGCTCGGACGGCACCGGCCACCGGTCCAGCAGCGTGTCGTAGCGCTCGCGGACCGCGGCCGCCCCGGCCGCCGACCGGTAGACCGCGGTCACGTCAGGTTCTCCGCGATCGAGGCGACCCACCGCAGCAGGTCGGCCCCGGCCGCCAGGTCGCCGAGCACGATGATCTTCATGGTGGCGCGCTCCCCGTCGTAGATGGTCTCGACGCGCAACGGCCGCTCATCCCCGTCGCGCGGCCCGTTCACCGAGGCCACGACCATGGTCGCGATCCGGTCCGCGCCCGCCCGGTCGACGCCGGCGAGCTCGACGACCCCCGACAGCTCCGCGACCGGGCCCGCGGCCCGCTCGGCCACCGGCAGCCCGGTGAAGGCCGCCAGGTCCTCGGCCGTGATCCGGTACTGCTTGCCGATCCGGACCGCCTTCAGCCGCCCGTCCCGCACGTAGTTCCGGACCGTCCGGACGTGCAGGCCGAGCTTCGCGGCGACCTGTTCGACGGACAAGACGTCCTGCGCCATGACCCTCCTTGCGTTCCTCAAACTACCCTATCACTCCCTTAATAGGGAAGTTTGAGGAGCATGCGGTTCGCTCACCCGGGTGACGGGTACTCCGAGGTGTTGTTCCTGCCCACGCAGATACGTCCACATCGGACAGTCGAAGGGACGCCGACGATGCCGTATCCCCCGCCTCCGGAGCCGTACGGAACGCCGTACGAGCCCGCCCCTACCGAAGAGATCGTGGAGCGCACCCACCCGCGCATCCGGGTCGTGCGCACGATCAACGCCCTGATCCACCTGGTCTGTGCGGTGTTCGCGCTGGTCCTGGCCGTGCACATCGTGCTGGTGCTGGGCGGGGCGAACTCGGCCAACGGCTTCGCGCACCTGATCTCGGAGTGGTCGGCGGGCGTGTCGCTCGGCCTGCGGAACCTCTTCACGCCGGACTCGGAGGGGTTGCGGACGTTCCTGAACGACGGCCTCGCCGCCGTCCTCTGGCTGATCATCGGCGCCATCCTGACCGACGTCATCGCGCGGATCGGCGTGCCCGGCCCGCGGCGCGTCTGGTACCGGCGCAGCTACCGCTGAGCCACGAAGAAGGCCTCCCCGGTACGCCGGGGAGGCCTTCTTCGTGGGCTATCGAGGCTGAGGCTGTTCGGCACCGGGTTGGACCGGCTCCGGCTCGGGTGCCGGCAGGGCCTGGTCGGCGGGCTCGCCACCGCGGGGTGCGGGAACGCCCTCGGCGGCGATCGCGTCGAAGTGTTCACGGCACCAGCGGCCGTAGCGCCTTGCGTGCACAGTCATCGCGTCCACCTCCTCTCGTCGGGCGATCCTCGTCACACCAACAGCGTCCTCCGCCGCGGCGCCGAAAGCCAACAGATTTAAGCGGGACTTAAGACACGGACGGGTGAACGTCCACAGAGGACGCGGGCCTCAGCCCGCGAACTCCTGCACGACCGTCCGGCAGAAGGCCGGCAGGTCGTCCGGGTTACGGCTGGAGACCAGTCCGTTGTCCACTACCACCTCTTCGTCGACCACGGTGGCACCGGCGTTACGCAGGTCCGTCCGGATGCTCGGGTACGACGTCAGCGTGCGACCACGCACGACATCCGCTTCGACGAGCGTCCACGGACCGTGGCAGATCACCCCGACCGGCTTGCCGGCCCGCACGAAGTCGCCCACGAACTTCACCGCCGCGGCGTCCGTGCGGAGGTTGTCCGGGTTCATCGTGCCGCCGGGCAGCAGCAGCGCGTCGAAGTCGCCGATTTCGACGTCGGCGACCTTCCGGTCCACCGCGAACCGGTCACCCTTGTCGATGTCGCCGTTCATCGCCTGGATCTCGCCGGTGTCCAGGGACACCAGCTCGACCGTCGCGCCCTCGTCGAGGACGGCCTGGCGCGGCTTTTCCAGCTCGACCTGTTCGACGCCGTCCGCGGCCAGGATCGCGACCCGGCGTCCTTGCAATGCGTTCGCCATGGGGCTCCTCCGTCGGAAAACTGAGTGCACCGGGGTAATTACCCCGTCGTTCCGGCGTCAAACCAAGTCCAAAATGGACAGTGTAATCAGTCCGCACATTCGATGGCGAGCACCGCGATATCGTCATGTGAGGAGCTCCCGAGCCAGTCCCGGACCGACTGGCGCAGCTGCCGCACGACCTCCCGGGCGGGCTCCCCGGCCGCCGCCGTGAGTACGGCGCGCAACCGGTCGTCTCCGAAGAGTTCCGTCTGGTCGTGCCGGTTGCGGGCTTCGGTGATGCCGTCGGTGTACAGGAGACAGACGTCGCCGCGCTCCAAACGCACCTCCGCCTCGGCGAAGCGGGCCTGCGGCGAGATGCCGACCAGCGTGCCCGGCACCGTGACCTCCTCGACCACGCCCGAGCGCCGGACGACCAGCGGTGCCGGGTGGCCGCCGGAGGCCAGGGTGAGGCCGATCCCGCCGTCGGAGGGCCGGGCCGAGCCGAGCACCAGGGTGGCGAACCGGCTGCTGCCGCCGGCGATGAGCAGCTCGTTGAGCAGGCGCAGCAGCGTGCGGCCGTCGCGCTCGACCATCGCGAGCGCGGTCAGGGCGTGCCGGACCCGGCCGGTCAGCGCGGCGGCCTCGGGGCCCTTGCCGCAGACGTCGCCGAGCACCAGGAACGCGCTGCCGTCGTCGCGGGGCAGGACGTCGAAGAAGTCGCCGCCGACGGTGAGGACCCCGCCCGCCGGCTCGTACCAGGTCTCGAACCGGGCGCCGTCGAGCTCCGGCGGGTCGGCCGGGCGCAGCGTCGTCTCCAGGCCGCGGGTCGCCTCTTCCTGCCGGGCGTAGCGCTGGGCGTTGGCCAGCGCCGTCCCGGCCGCCACGGCGAACTCCGCGACCGCACGGGACTGCTCGGCGCCGAACTCGGCGTCGCCGCGGCGGCCCAGCAGCAGGGCACCGGTGACCCCGGCGCTCGCGTTGGGCCCGAGCGAAACGACCGAGACGTCGGCGTGCCCTCCGAACCGGTCGGCGACCACCGATGGCAGCGTGGCGACCTCGGGCTCGGGCACCGGCGCCTGCTGGGGCGGCCCGACGGCCCCGAACGTCGCCGCCAGCACCGGCGCGGTCTGGGCCGGAACCCGCCGGATCCGGCCGTGGCCCTGCGCGGCCGGCCGCTCGCAGCTCCACCACTCCCAGCGGCCGCGGGTGGTCGGCAGCAGCACGAAGACGGTCTCGGCCAGCGCGGACGCGGCCAGCTCGGCGATCACCCGGGCGGTGCCGTGCCGCCCGCGGGCGGCGGCCAGCCGCGGGCCGGCCTCGGCCAGGAAGTCCCCGACGTGCCGCCGCGGGACGTCGTCCGCGCGCACGGTCCAGGAGTGCCAGCCGCCAGGCAGGGCCCGGATCCGCGCCGGACGCCGGTGACCGGCCGCTTCGACGTGGCCGGACGTCTCGGAGGCAGCGTTGAGCTGGGGCTCGGCGTCGCCGGTCAGGGCCCGCGCCGCCGGGTTCGCCCAGCGCACCACCCCGGCGTCGTCCTGCAGGAACACCGCGTCCCGGACGTCTTCGAGGGCCGCTCGGGTGAAGGCGTCGATGCCCGGCGGCCCGCCGTCACCGGTCATCGGCGGCAGGGCCGCCGAGGCCGGGGCCGGACGTGACACCATGCACGGACCTCCTGCCTCCGGACTGCTGTCGCACGGCTACCGCGTGAGCGGGCGGGCTGGCTCGAAGTGTAGGGCGAAGCATGGCACGCTGGGTCGACGACCATGGCTGGCGCATGCGTGGTGGAGAGGGTCGGCACACATGACAACGGAATCCCAGAGCGAAGCGGCCGCGCTGGAGCGGGTGCTGGTCGCGGTGCGGGATCTCGGGGACGGCAACTTCCGCCGGCGGCTCGTCCCGCACGGCGACGGCATCTCGGCGCAGCTCGCCGTCGCGTTCAACGACATCGCCGAGCGCAACCAGCGGCTGGTCAGCGAGCTGCTGCGGGTCCGCGCGGCCGTCGGGCAGGAGGGCCGGCTCAGCGAGCGGCTCGAAGGCCAGGTCGGCACCGGCGGCTGGGCCACCGCCGTCGACGCGGTGAACGGCCTGGTCGAGGACCTCACCCGGCCGGCGATCGAGCTGGAGCGGGTGCTCGGCGGGGTCGCCGACGGCGACCTGTCCCAGCCGATGACGCTGACCCTCGACGGGCGCCCGCTGCAGGGCGCGTACGCCACGCTGGCGAAGACGGTCAACGGCCTCATCGCGCAGCTGTCGCGCTTCGCCGCCGAAGTGACGAGGCTCTCCCGCGAGATCGCGGGTGAGGGACGTCTCGGCGGCCAGGCCGTCGTCCCGGGCGTGTCGGGCACCTGGCGCGACCTCACCGACTCGGTCAACTTCATGGCCGACAACCTCACCGAGCAGGTCCGCAACATCGCCCAGGTCACCACGGCCGTCGCGCGCGGCGACCTGACCCAGAAGATCAACGTCGACGCCCGCGGCGAGATCCTCGAGCTCAAGAACACCATCAACACGATGGTCGACCAGCTCTCGGCGTTCGCCGACGAGGTCACCCGCGTCTCCCGCGAGGTCGGCTCGGACGGCAAGCTCGGCGGCCAGGCGCAGGTGCCGGGCGTCGCCGGGACGTGGCGCGACCTCACCGACTCGGTCAACCTGATGGCCGACAACCTGACCGACCAGGTCCGCGGGATCTCCCAGGTGGCGACCGCGGTGGCCAGCGGCGACCTGACGAAGAAGATCGACGTCGACGCCCGCGGCGAGATCCTGCAGCTGAAGAACACGCTGAACACGATGGTCGACCAGCTCTCGGCCTTCGCCGGCGAAGTCACCCGCGTGGCGCGCGAGGTCGGCAGCGAGGGCAAGCTGGGCGGGCAGGCGGAGGTGCCCGGCGCGGCCGGGACGTGGCGCAGCCTCACCGACTCGGTCAACCAGATGGCCGACAACCTCACCGACCAGGTCCGCAACATCTCGCACGTGACCACGGCGGTGGCGAAGGGCGACCTGACGCAGAAGATCACCGTCGACGCGCGCGGCGAGTTCTTCGAGCTCAAGACGACCATGAACACCATGGTGGACCAGCTCTCGGCGTTCGCCGACGAAGTCACCCGAGTGGCGCGCGAGGTCGGTACCGAGGGTCAGCTGGGCGGGCAGGCGCAGGTCCCCGGCGTCGCGGGCACGTGGCGCGACCTGACCGGGTCCGTGAACTTCATGGCGAACAACCTGACCACCCAGGTCCGCAACATCGCCCAGGTCGCGACGGCCGTCGCGCGCGGCGACCTGACGCAGAAGATCGCCGTGGACGCCCGCGGCGAGATCCTGGAACTCAAGACCACGCTGAACACGATGGTGGATCAGCTGTCCGCCTTCGCGGACGAAGTCACCCGGGTGGCGCGCGAGGTCGGCACCGAGGGGAAGCTCGGCGGCCAGGCCGCCGTGCCCGGCGTCGCCGGGACCTGGAAGGACCTCACCGACAACGTCAACTCGATGGCGAACAACCTGACCGACCAGGTCCGCAACATCGCCACGGTGACGGCGGCGGTGGCGAAGGGCGACCTGACGCAGAAGATCACCGTCGACGCCCGCGGCGAGATCCTCGAGCTCAAGACCACGCTGAACACGATGGTCGACCAGCTGTCCGCCTTCGCCGACGAAGTCACCCGCGTGGCGCGCGAAGTCGGTACGGAAGGCATCCTCGGCGGCCAGGCGCGGGTCCGCGGCGTCGCGGGCACCTGGAAGGACCTCACCGACAACGTCAACGTCATGGCCGACAACCTGACCGACCAGGTGCGCAACATCGCCACCGTGGCGAGCGCGGTGGCCAACGGCGACCTGTCGAAGAAGATCCGGATCGAGGCCCAGGGCGAGGTCGCGGCGCTGGCCGAGACGCTGAACGGGATGGTCGAGACGCTGCGGGCGTTCGCCGACGAGGTCACCCGGGTCGCCCGCGAGGTCGGCACCGAAGGCATCCTCGGCGGCCAGGCCCGCGTCCCCGGCGTCGCCGGGACGTGGAAGGACCTCACCGAGAACGTCAACTTCATGGCGCACAACCTGACCAGCCAGGTGCGCAACATCTCGCAGGTCACGACGGCGGTCGCGAAGGGCGACCTGACGAAGAAGATCGACGTCGACGCCCGGGGCGAGATCCTCGAGCTCAAGACCACGATGAACACGATGGTCGACCAGCTCTCGGCGTTCGCCTCCGAGGTCACGCGCGTGGCGCGCGAGGTCGGCACCGAAGGCAAGCTGGGCGGCCAGGCCGAGGTCGACGGCGTGTCCGGCACCTGGCAGCGGCTCACCGAGAGCGTGAACCGGCTGGCCGGGAACCTGACCACCCAGGTCCGCGCGATCGGCCAGGTGGCGACGGCGGTGACCGCGGGCGACCTGACCCGGCACATCACCGTCGAGGCGAACGGCGAGCTGGCCGACCTCAAGGACAACATCAACCAGATGATCGCGAACCTCAAGGAGACGACGAGGACCAACCGCGAGCAGGACTGGCTGAAGACGAACCTCGCGCAGCTGTCGGGCCGGATGCAGGGGCACCGCGACCTGGTCTCGGTCGCGGCCCTGATCCTGTCCGAGCTGGCCCCGCTGGTCCGGGCGCAGCAGGGCGCGTTCTTCCTGGCCCGCGAAGACGACCGGGACGGCACGGTGCTCGAGTGCATCGCGGCGTACGGGCTCGCGGAGTCCCGCGCGGGGCTGCGGTTCGCGATGGGCGAGTCGCTGATCGGGCAGGCCGCGGTCGACCAGCGCACGGTCCTGGTGCACAACGCGCCGCCGGAGTACGCGCTGATCTCCTCCGGGCTCGGCTCGGCCGCGCCGGTGAACCTGATCGTGCTGCCGGTGCTGTTCCAGGGCGAGGTGCTCGGGGTGCTGGAGCTGGCCTCGGTGAACGAGTTCAGCACGGTCCACCAGGACCTGCTGGAGCAGCTGCGGCACACGATCGGCGTCAACGTGAACACGATCCTGTCGAACTCGCGGACCGAAGCGCTGCTGACCGAGTCGCAACGGCTGGCCCAGGAGCTGCGGGCCCGGTCGGAGCAGCTGCAGGCCCAGCAGGGCGAGCTGCGGCGGTCCAACACCGAGCTGGCCGAGAAGGCGGCGCTGCTGGCCCAGCAGAACCGCGACATCGAGGTCAAGAACAGCGAGATCGAGCAGGCCCGGCAGGAGCTCGAGGAGCGGGCCGGGCAGCTGACGGTGGCGTCGCAGTACAAGACCGAGTTCATGGCGAACATGTCGCACGAGCTGCGGACGCCGCTCAACAGCGCGTTGATCCTGGCGAAGCTGCTGTCGGAGAACCCGGAAGGGAACCTGACCGAGAAGCAGATCCAGTTCGCGAAGACGATCTACGCGGCCGGGTCGGACCTGCAGCAGCTGATCAACGACATCCTGGACCTGGCCAAGGTCGAGGCCGGCCGGCTGGACATGCAGATGTCCGACATCACGCTGCCGGAGCTGGTGGACTACGTCGAGTCCCTGTGCCGCCCGCTGACCGCGGACAAGGGCCTGGAGTTCGCCGTCCACATCGACCCGCCGGTGCCCGGCAGCGTCCACACGGACGAGCACCGCCTCCAGCAGATCCTGCGGAACCTGCTGTCGAACGCCGCGAAGTTCACCAACGAGGGCGGCGTGCGGTTGCACATCCGCGCGGCGGACCCGGCGGAGGTGGAGCAGGAGTCCCTGAAGAACGCGCCGGGCATCATCGCGTTCGCGGTCGAGGACACCGGCATCGGCATCCCGGAGGAGAAGCTGGCGGTCATCTTCGAGGCGTTCCGCCAGGCGGACGGCACGACCAGCCGCAAGTACGGCGGCACGGGCCTGGGCCTGAACATCAGCCAGCAGCTCACCGAGCTCCTGGGCGGCGAGCTGCGCGTGGTGAGCGAGCCGGGCGTGGGATCGACGTTCACCCTGTACCTCCCGGTGGCGGCGGCCAACCTGGTGGACCCGGCCCTGACGGCGCTGTCCTCCCCGCGGCTGCCGTCCGTGCCGAGCACGGTGCTGGTGGCCGCCCCGGACGTGACCCCCAAGCGCTTCCACGGCGAGAAGGTCCTGATCGTCGACGACGACCTGCGCAACGTGTTCGCCCTCGCGGCGGTCCTGGAGCAGGCGGGCCTGGACGTGATCTACGCGGAGACGGGCGTCGACGGCATCCGCGCCCTGGAGCGCAACGAGGACACGGCGCTGGTCCTGATGGACGTGATGATGCCGGAACTGGACGGCAACGCCACGATCGCGGCCATCCGCGCCGAGGCGGCCAACGCCGACCTGCCGGTGATCGCGGTCACAGCCAAGGCCACCGCGGAGGACCGCGCCCGGACACTGGCCAGCGGCGCGGACGACTACATCACGAAGCCGGTGGACACGGACAAGCTGCTGGACGTGATCGCGGCGTCCCTGGAAGCGGACGCCGCATCGACCCGCGACGCCGCCTCTTACGACGATGGAGCGGGTGACGGGAATCGAACCCGCGTAGCTAGTTTGGAAGACTAGGGCTCTACCATTGAGCTACACCCGCGTGCCCCCGGAGGTACCCGGGTGCGCGGATAGCTTAGCGTGACCCGCTAGGCTGATCACACACCCCCCTGGGGGTGGACCCGGGATGTGGCGCAGCTTGGTAGCGCATCCGCTTTGGGAGCGGAGGGTCGCAGGTTCAAATCCTGTCATCCCGACCAGGTATTCATCTTTCACACCACGCCCGACGAGCAGACGCTCGCCGGGCGTGTTTGTGCGTGTACGTTCCGCGACGGCGATGCGCTCGCCGAACGTCGCCACGACGGCGCGAGACGACGGTGCACGGTCGGCGGCAGGACTGGCCGGGGCGGTGTTGTCTGCCTCGCCAGTGGCGGTCTGGGGCGCCGGATCGGCGGGTATGGACGGGGCGGAGAGTCGAATGACCTGCCCAGCCTCATGCAGTGCAGCGAAGGGCTCCGTGAAGTCGGCCCTCTCGACGCTGCCGTCTTCTGCGATGTAGAGCTTCTCGAAGAAGCCCTGGTTGATCTGCCGGCGAAGGGGATTGGGTGCGCTGAGGTAGGCGACCTCGCAGTGGCTGGCGGCAGCTAAGGCTCGATCGAGGGTGGCTTCGATGTCGGCGGTGGCAGCCTGGGCTGCCTTGATCTCACCGTCGGCGGCTGCGAGCTGGCGGGTCAGGCGCTTCATCTCAGAGGCCAGGAGATCCTCGGGGATGGCTCCTGCGTAGTGAGCCCGGAGCAGCTTCTGACGCTCGTCTTCGACGCGCTGCCTGTTACGGCGGGCACGCTCCAGGCTACGGCTGGCTTCAGCCTGCTGGGCCGCCAGTTCCTCGCGGACGGCCACCCGGATTTGGTCGGCGTGTTCAGGTCGGACACAGAAGCTGCGGTAGAAGTCGGCGATCCCCTCTTCGACCTTCTCGACCCGGACGGCCCGACGCTGACAGTTGTTCGTCTTGGTCTTGCGCTTGACGCAGTGGAAGTAGGCGTAGACGCCCCCGTTGTCCTGGTGCTGCGAGTAGACCTTGCGACCACCGCAGTTGCCGCAATAGATGGTTGAGCGCAGGTAGTGGTTATGGGTGCGATCTTTTTCGCCGGTGTGGTTGTGAGCGGCCAGGACGTGTTGAACGGCCAGCCAGACGTCGGGCTCAACGAGTGTCGGATGCTTGCCCTCGTAGTGGATGCCTTGATAGCTGACGACGCCGACGTAGTAGGGATTGGCCAAGATGTGGTACATGCCGGTGAGACCGATGGGCTTGGCGGGACGCTTGCGGTTAGGACGACTGGTGAGGCCTTTGGCCTGAGCAGCGAGCGTGAGATCGATGGCGCTCCACTCGCCGGTGGCGTACTGCTCCAGGCACCAGCGGATGATCTCGGCCCGCTCGGGGTCCAGCTCGACCCAAGAGCGTTCGACGCCCTCGCGCGTCTCGCGGCGGTTGTAGTAGCCCAGCGGAGCATAGAAGGGGGTGCCACCCTCCATAGCCTTACGGACTAAACCTTTCTTGACTTCCTCGGCGAGGTTGGCGGAGTAGAACTGGGCAATCTCAGCCATGAGGCCGTAGAGAAGCTTGCCGCTGGGCGTGTCGTCGACGTTCTCGGTGCAGGAGACGAGCTTGACGCCGTGCTTGCGAAGCATGATGTTGATGGCGATGTCGTCTTCGCGATTGCGGGCCAGCCGGTCGATCTTGTGGACGAAGACGAAGTCCGGCCGCTCCTTCTTGATGTCGCCGAGCATCCGCTGTAGGTCGTCCCGCTGAGCAGAGCGGGCAGACTCTCCGGCGTCGACGTACTCCCCCACGATGGTGACACTCTGCTGCGCCGCCCGCGCATAGCAGGCTTCACGTTGGGCGGGGATGGAGTAGCCCTCGGCACCGCCACCGGTGCGAGCCTGCTCACGGGTACTGACCCGCAGGTAGATGAAGCCGGCCAAGCCCTCGTTCTTCGGGGCTGCGCCACTTCGAGACTTGCCTGGCCGGACGACGCGAAGGGCGTCGAGGGCGAGAGGCTTCGGTGCGGGGCCAATAGGTTGTTGTTCAGGTGTTGACATTAATAGTTCTCCTCTCCGAATGCTCACAAAGTGCTGCTATCTGGTTCGTCCGGCCATGACGGCGGCTTCGCGACCGTCTCCGTCAGCTGCACTGACCCGATCCGCGCGATCAGCTGCAGTTCGACTTCCGTCGCCTCGCGGTGCGGTGCGCTGGCGATTTCGAGCCGGGCTCCAGCCTTGCTAATCGCCCAGGCCACCTTGCTGTAGTCGCCAATTCTTAGGGCAACCCGGCTGTGGTCGAAGGCGATCACGTAGGTCACGTCGTCCCGGCGGTCGAGGTCGTCGAGAAGGGCGGCCAGGCCGGGTCGGCTCAAGCTGTTGCCTGAGCCCTGGTCGGTGTAGACCCCGGCGACCTCTAAGCCCAGTTCGGCAGCCCGCCGTTCGCAGGCGCGTCGTTGCCGGGCGGCAGCCTCGTGCGGCGGCTCGTCCCGGGCCACCCGCAGGTAAATGAGCGCCTTGGCGCTTTGGGTTGATTTGGCCATAGCAGTTCTCCCGTTGGCTTCATGGAGCCATTATCACGTTTCCTTCCGTTCATTTTTTCAGTCTTTTTAGGAAGTGCCAAGACAGGACATCCTGTCCTTATTTCTCGGGAAGGTTCCAATCGTTGGTTTGGGGTGGCGGGTAGCAGCCGTAAGGCCGCCACCCGCCACCGTGAGGTGCGCGTCAACTGGTGAGCTTGCGCCGCCCGCGCGTTGTTGGCTGGACCTCCGGAGCGGCCTCGTCCGCTTGGGCGGCCCCAGCCGAATCGGCGACTGCTTCGGCCGTGGTGCCGAACAGCCCCTCGATGGAAGCCCGCCGAGCGGCGGCCTCCTTCTCGATCTCCTCCAGCGCGGCAGCGGCGCGCTGGGCGAAGTCGGGCTCTTGCCGCTTCGTGCTGACGTAGAGCTCGACCGCCCGCAACGCGGCATCGTTGAGCGAAATCCCGTCGAGCTGTGCTACCAGCGTGAATTGCGCGTGCAGGGCGTCGGGAACCTTGATCCCCAGCGTCTTGACGCCTCGTGGTTCGGACACGTCGTCCTCCTCGGTGTTGGTGCGGTCGCCCATGTCTGCACCGGTGCGCAAGAACTGGGATGAGCGACCGCAGGCCACCGACAAGGCGGCGCGGGAGGCGAAGACGGTCAAGAGACCGCCTTCGCCTGAGTGACCCGCCACGCGGCCAATCGCTCTTCGGCCAGCCGCGCGTAAGCTGGATTCAACTCGATGCCGACCCAGTCCCGGCCGTACATCTCGGCGGCTACCGCCGTGGTCCCAGAACCAATGAACGGATCAAGTACGATCCCCGGCCGCCAGTCGGCCCGGCAAGGGCAAGTGGGTCGCAGCGGTCCCGTCGCCAGCAGCCGACCGTGCAGGCGCTGCGGTGCCCGCTGCCACGGGGCAGCGCACTGCTGGCAGACCCGCTCCGGGCAGGTGGCCAGCAACCCCCGCCGCACGAGACGGAGCGGGAATGTGGCGAAGTGCGCGCCCCGGTAGCTTCCTGTTGCTTCAGACCAGCAGTCGGTCGGATTTTTCCCTAACGGGTGGCTGGATATCCCGGCCCGCTTCAGCCGGGCCAGCCCGTGGTTCAGGTCCACGCGCGGGCTCCGGCCGCCGCCCAGGCTCGGCACCGCCGTGCGCGGCAGTGAGGGCCTAGCTCGCCTCGAGGTCCGGCCGGCGCCCGCGGTCTTGGCGGGCTCCCGCACGGCGTCCAGGTCGAAGTGATAGTTCGCCTGCCGGGTAAAGAAGTACACGTACTCGTGGGCGTTGGTGAACCGGTCACGCACGCTCGACGGCGTCGGGTTCGGCTTCGCCCACACGATGGTGTTGCGCAATAGCCACCCGGAACGGGTGAGGCGCAGCGCGACTCGACTGGGCCCGAGCAACAGCGACTTCTTCTCGGCCCCCTCCCGGGGATGACGGCTGTAGCCGTCGCCCAGGGTTAACAGCAGCGAACCCGTTGGCACCAGCACCCGCGCCAGCTGGTCGCAGACCCCCGCGATTTCCTCGGCCCAGGCTTCAACCGTCGCTTCCGCGCCGATCTGCCCGTCGCTGCCGTAGTCCCTCATGGCGAAGTACGGCGGCGACGTGATCACGCAGTCCACCGACGCGTCGGGTAGCTCCCCCAGGCGGTCGCGGACGTCGCCGACCAGGATGCGGTTACGAGGAAAGTCCCGCGCGCTCATGCCATGGCCTCCACCGACGCGGTCAGCAGCGCCGGGCCGTCGGCCTGTCGCGCGACGGCAAACAGGAACCGGACGTCAGCCTGGAGGCGGTCGATCACCTCCTCGCGCAGCCGCGTCACTCCGTGGTCATCGGGGGACAGCCACAGGATTTGCGGGAAGATGCCGCGTGCTTGCTGCTCGGTGCGGCTGCGCCAGAACGACACGTAGCGGTCGCAGCGCCGCCTCAGGGTCGGCACACTCTCGGTGGACATGTCCACTTCCAGGAACGCCACCCGCTCGTAGTCGCCGACGCCGACTCGCACGTAGGCATCGGGGCGCAGGGTGAGCGAGGCTCCAGTCGGCCCGGTGAACATGCGCCAGGCCGCCGGTTCGCCGTCGAAAGCCAACAGGTCCACTCCCGGCTGGCTTCGGGCGGCTTCGGTCAAGCCAACGCACACCTCGGCCACCGCCAGCACGTGCCGGGTGAAGTGCGGCTTGGTGTCCCAGACCGTCCGGCGGCGACGACCGTAGGGACCGTTCACCCCCAGGACCGCCAGTCCCAGCCCTGATAGCCCGAAGATGGCCGCGCCAGAGCCCGGCTGCAGGCCACCGACCCGGCGGCCGAGGTGGACGATGACCCTGAGTTCGCGCAGCCGTTGCAACCGCGCGCGAGTGCGCCGCGCCTGCGCCAAGGCCGAGCCTGCCGGAGGATGGAGCCGCTGGATTTGCCGCGAGGTCAGCAGCCGCAGCCGGTACAGCGACGCCAACACCTCCAGGTCGACGGGGCTGAGGCGGTCCCGCAGGAGGGCCGCGCGGGTGTGAGTGATTCGAGGGGTCATGAGTCACCTCCTTGAGCCGAGAATTTCGGTGGTAGTTGAGTCGTGTTTCCCGTGGTCAGCGGGCAGCGTTGGCAGCAGGGAACGGCTAAGCGAATGACGGCCCTTCCAACCGCGCCGAGCCGCCTCATGGCGTCCTCCGCTGGACCGAAAACGGCACCTCGGGCTGCCCGCCGTCGTCACCGCGCCAGCGACGCACGAGCGCGGCGTCGACCTCCGCGCCGGACGCGGCGTAGCGCTCGCGGCTGGTCTGCCGTAGCCGCTGCGCGTCAGTCCGCGCAGCCGGCAGCGGCAACGTCTGGACGGCAAACGGAGGCGTCATGGTGCTGTCGACCAGCAGCCGGGCGCAGGCCTGGAAGGCGCCCAGCCCCAGCAGGTCAGATTCGGTCACCGGCGCGCCGAACACCCGCGCCAGGGCGGCCGCGTCGTCGGGTGACGGCCGGAACGACAGCCGCGAGCGGGCGTTGGCCGTCACCGCCGCCAGCAGGTGGGTGCTGAGCTGCCGTAGGTGCTGATGGGCGGCCGTGATTGATACACCAAGCCCCCGGCATTGCGCCAAGACTTCCCCGAAGTCAAGCGCGCCGAGAAAATCTTGAAACTCGTCGATGTGCAGCGCCACCGGATACCGCTGACCCTTTGGTAATCGCGCGCGCCGCTGAGCCGCCGCCCAGGCGGCTGAGAGCAACATGGCCCCGAGCAACCGGGCCGCCTCCGGCCCGATCACGCCGCGGTTGAGGTTGACCAGCACCACGCGCGGACGACCGGAGAACAACTCGTCAAACGAGAACTTCGGATGGGGCTGCGCCAGCATCCGCCGGATCGGCTGCCGAGCCAGGAAGGCCCGGAGCTTGTTCCCCACCGGAGCCGTCACCTGCTGCTGCTCGCCCGGCGACAAGTGGTCGAACCAGCTCCACCACTGACCCAGTACCAGCGGATCGCCGACCTGCACCACTGCCCGCCGTCGGAACGGCTCGCTCGCCAGCAAGATCGGGATGTCGGCTAGCGTGCCGTCCGGGAGGCGGGCCGCCGTGAGCAGGCTGTGCATCAGGACGTCTGCCGAGCGCGGCCCAATCGCGGTTCCGTATAGGGCGCGGAATAGCCCGACCAACTCATCGGCTCGCTGCTCAGCCTGTTGCACAGGACCAGCCAGTACGTTGAATCCCACCTGATCGTCGTCGGCTGGGTCGATCACCACCACGTCGGCGTGACGGTGGACCGGGAGCCGGCGCAGGACGTCCTCGATCAGGTCCCCGCGCGGCTCGATCACCAGCACGCCGTGCCCGGCCGCCGCATCCGCAAGGATCAAGGCCGCCAATTCGTTGCTCTTGCCCGAGCCCGTGGGGCCGGTCACGACGGTGTTATGCACGCTGGTTGCCAGCGGCATCGTCACCAGCTGGCCGTCGTCAGCGGGATGCAAGCTGGCTCCCAGCACCCGGTCAGCACCGAGGGCGACCCGCGGGCGCAGGAGCTGCTTCGGTACCGGTGCCAGCCGGGAACTCTGGCCCGGCACCGTCACACCGCCGAGCGGCCAGCCCAGCAGGCCCGCCAGCTCCGAGCTGGAGACCACCGATGACCAGTTGAGGGCCGGTCGGCGCAAGGTCACCAGGTCACGAGCCCGCGCCGCCGTGTAGAGCGTTGAGCGGATCGTGCAGTGACTGGAGTTTGCCAGCGACAGCGCCCCCACCACCGACCGGATGATGACGCTAATCCGTTCCGGCGTCGCCGCCGTTGCACCTACTCGGCAACGCCCGCCGTAGAGTGGCTCTCCAGCCTTTTGCCGCCAGGCCTGCTGCTCATGCGCAGAGGGGGAGGTGCGCTCCTTGAAGCCCAGCGCCTCTTCCAAATTGAAGGCCTGCGGACGCTCGGCACGCTGGTAGGACGGTCCCACTACCCACTGCAGGACTGCTGACTCGTGCGGGCCGAGCATCCCCGCTACCGCCAACACCCCCGCACTCACGGCCTCAGCGGTATCGAGCCGCAGCGGAAACGCGAAACTCGACAGCCGCAGGTCAGCGGCCAACTGCGGCTCCGGCCGGCGGGCCGCGGCCGCCGGGGTCAGCTCCAGTTCGGGCAGCTGAGCCCGCAACTGGCTTGGCAGGCTGGAAGCGATGTGCGGGTCGAGGGCCACCGCCCACCGCACCAGGTTCGAGGTCAGCCAGGCCTCAAACACCACCACCGGCGTGCGCTGGAGCAGACCCGTCTTCGGCCGTGTCGCCAGCGGCCGCAGCAGCTTCACCACCGCAGCGACGCTCACATCGCGGGGCGGGAACAGTTCGAACCACACCAGGTCACTCATGCCGCGCCTCCGCGGATTGCGGCGCGGCGGCCCCCGACTTCGCGCCCGGCGCCGGCTGCCTACCCAGCCGAAACCGTGCCAGCGCGATGCACGCTCGGGCCAGCTTGCGAATCGCCGGATGCACCCGTTCCTCGGCCGTGACCGTTACAGGTTGCTCTGACTCGGACATAAAAACCCTCCTTTCGATATGTCTCGAAACGAGGGGAAGTGTGCGTACATCTCTAATAAAGCCTGACGTGCTTGACACTGCTGCACGCTCGGCGCATAAATGAGATATGCAGCAGCCCCCTTGTTCCAAGGAAGTTGTTGTGTGTAACACCTGAGCGCGTTCGCCAGCGCAGATCCAGTGACGGAGAGGACTTCCAGGAAATCTCCGCAGGGTGACTCCTGGCGACGCGTTCAGGACTTTCAATTATTCCCGAGGCCCAACAAGGCCTTCAAGGTAATTATCCACAGGCCAAAAAGCGATCGGCTGCAGCGACAAGTAGAAAACTACCAGACGAAACTTTGCAAGAAATCTGCTAGATAGCACAAATCAGAAATGTTTGCTTGAACTGATATTTAAGATTGGCGGCCGTGATCTGCGAGATAGCGCGGCCTGTGGGCGTCCGAGTACGCCGCCACTGCCGGTGCAGGCTCCAGGTCAACAGTCTGCAGCCCAGGTCACGTGCCGACTGGATCAACTCCTCGTTTACGCCGTCCGATTCAATCAGTTCCTTGCGAGTCTTTCGAGGCATGGCCTGTCTCCTTCCTGCCGGGGCAGCGCCGCCCAGTGGGCATAGCTCCGCCCCGGCTCGAATAGGTTGGGATTAAAGAGGTGATGCCGTCGCCGGCTAGCGGCGCCTGCGCTCCATGTAGAGGCGCACCAGGAACAACGCCGACAGAATGCCGAGCGCGTAGATCAGCTGGACGGGCATAGCGTGCGCCACGCCCAGCCCGAACATCAGGACGAAGATCGTCACCATGACCGAGCGGAACTTACCAAGGACGGCGTCCATTGGTGACTTGCTCTTGCTCACGACTACCTCCTCAGACTCGGTTGCGCTTACGCGCTCGAATAATTTCTTGGTCCACGTCAGCTTGGGCGCGGTTCCACAGCGCGTTGAGCTGGTGTTCGGTGAACCGCTTCATGAAGCGTTGGAGTTCCTGGCAGGCGGCTTCCGACTCCTGGATGCGTTGATCCAAACGCCGCAGGTCGTGCTGGTACGAGCCGAGCATGCAGATGTTGAAGGCGATGAGCAGCACCACCGCAATGACGCACGCGACCGTGAGCATAGTGGTCTCACCACCGCTCGTACGGTCTATTGCAGTAGTCGTCGATAAGGTACGACGCGCTCGCTCCGTACGTGACGTGCATCCGCTCCATGAGCGACAGCGTCAGCGGCGACACGCCGCGATCCCGCGCCCGCTGAATCCGCCGGTCTGACTCCTCGACGCGGTCGAAGGCCGTTTCGACCAACTCGCCACCCGTGTAGAGCGTCGATGCCGCCCGGTAGTAACGGTCTCGCTCAGTCACGTCGCTGGAGTAGCTGACCGGATCGGGCACTCGCCGCACCGGCGAGCTCGGGGCTCTCCGGGCGAGGCCGTAGTCAGGCTGCGGCCCGCCCTGGCCGTTGACCACCCGGCCGTAGGCCTCGGTGGCGGCTTGGAACCTGTCCATCTTTGTCTCCTTCGGTTGCGGACTGCGCGGGTTGCGCTGGCGTCCGGCTGACACCGAAAAGTAGACAGGCCTGAGGAGTGCAGACGCTACTATTTGGACACTGGGAGAAGATCTTGAGCACCTCGTTTACCCAGCTCAGCGCAGGGTTTCGCCGAGTCATTTGGGCACTGATCATGGACAGACGCTAGCTCTCAGTGTTGTCCGTGGGCGACTCTGCGGCCTTCTCGACCTGCTCGCGAGCACGTTGCAGGCGCAACTCATCTAGGGCGGCGTACCAGTTCTTCTGCCACTTTTTGGTCGTCATTTTTGATTTGCCCAAGGGATGCTGATCTTCCCATGATTTCATGGCAGCACGCTCTTCATCAGTCACATCCTCGTTGAAGTAATTGGGCTTAGGGAGCCTGTATTCCTCTGCGAGGTAAGAATCGTTGTTCTGTAGCCAAAATCGCCCATCGTCTTGCTCGGGTGAATGTGACTTTTCGACCATATGAAAGGTGACTCATTAACTAAGTACCATTATTGCTGGTCGGGAGTTTTTGTCAAAGGGAGAGGTGTCGCCGGTGCTAGCCTGGAGCAAGACTAACGACCAGCGGGCGGTAACATGACGGACAGAGACGCAATGCTCAACTCTAAGCGAGACGAACTCATCGCGCTCCTCCAGATGCTATCCCAAGACCGGGGAGTTCGGCGCGAAGACTTGATCGCCCTGCTGCATGGAAAGCTGCGCAAGCTTGCTCAATGCTGGACGCTCGATCTAAACGATGACTCAAAATTCATTAGGCAATGTATCGCCCGTGCTCTAAATGGGCATATCCAAGTTCTACAGCCGCGCTGGGGGCAACGCCTGCAAATCAAGGAGCGCGAAGCGCAACGAAACAGACGAATCGCGGCAGTTGGATTCAATATTAGTAGCTATCCTGAAATCTACGAAAAAGGTTTGCAGGCGCGCTGGGAGTGGCTTAACAAAGACTGTAAGTCTGATCTCCAAGTTCCCATGGGAACCAGCCGCCGCATCTTTAGGGAGGCCATCGGCGAGATCGCCGAACGGATGATCAACGCAAGCGCGGCCTTGGGGCTGGCAGAGCCTGAAGCGGAACCGGCGCTATCGCCACCCGTCCAACCGCACTTCCTTACCCGCCTCGTCAAACTCTCCGGCGAGCTTCAGCAAGCGCTTGACGCCACCCGCGATGCTTGCCGGACTCAAGGCCGCGCCTTCTACACGTCAGACCTCCTGGTGACCCTTCTCGACCTGCCGGAAAGCCGGGCCGCCCAGTGCTTCGACGCTGTCCGGTTCGGTCTCAGTGGCGAGATCCGCGATCAGCTCATGCAGACCCTCGATTCGGACAAAAAGCACTCGCCCTTCGTCTCGTTCGACTGGGTGGAACGTCTTGACGTGCAGGTGGCGGCCCGACATGCCATGCGTGACAGTCAGCTCGTCATCAGCGAGATACATCTCCTGCTGGCGGTTCTTGACGGCAAGGCTGCAACAAATCTCTGGCTGCAGCGACACCTAGGGGAGGAGTACGAGCAGGTGCGAGCGGTCGCTGAGCGCCGCAGACGCGACCGACCCGACACCATCAACAGTCCGACGCCGGATGGTCGGTAGGAGTTAGGGCACCGGGGAGGAGACAGGAGCGCCATGGCGAGCGTGATCCTCGGCGGCCAGCACTGGGAGCTGAGCGATGAGCCCATCGGGTCGGGCGGGGCCGGCCGCGTCCACCTCGCCACCTGCGACGGCTACAAGCCACACGTCATAAAGCTCGTGCCAAAGTTACCGGGCGCCTCCCGTGAATGGCTCATCGCGGGCGACCTGCACGGCGTCCCAAACGTTATCCCCGTCTTGGATCTCGAAGAGACAGACACGCACTGGGCCCTGCTCATGGCGAAGGCCAGGCAGTCGCTGCGCGACTATGCCGAGTCGGTAGGCCGTGTCCTGCCGGAGCGCGACGCTCTGGTGATCCTCCTGGATATCGCCCGTGCGCTGGTCGAACTGGCACGCGCCCGCACCATCGACGGCAAGGTCGGCATTGTCCACCGCGACCTCAAACCCGAGAACGTCCTCTATCTCAACGGCGCATGGTGTGTGTCCGATTTCGGCATCGCCCGCTACAGCACTGACACCACCGCCACCGACACCGCCCGATACCGCATGACGCAGGAATATGCCGCCCCGGAGCAGTGGCGCGGCGAAACGGCCGACGCCTTCACGGACGTCTACGCCTTTGGCATCATCGCCTTCGAGTTGCTCACCGGCTCGCGCCCGTTTGCACGCCCGGACCTGAGGCGACAGCACCTCCACGCCCACCCGCCTGCACTCGCCACTGTCTCACCGCGCCTCGCCGCCATCGTGACTCAGTGCCTATGCAAAGATCCGGGATCCCGCCTGACTCCTGACGATCTCAGGAACGACTTAGAACGAGTCTGGTCTGCAATGACTGGTGGAGTCACCCCCGTACTCGCAAGAGGTGCAAGCGCCCTACAGCGCGCCAACCTCACTGAGTCGACCCGGCGCTCAGAAGAGGCGTATCAAAAGGTTGAAGCGAACATAAGAGCTGAACGCGCCAACGCTCTCTTCGATGACGCACATACTCAGTGGGCAACGATTTGTCGCGAGCTAAAAGTCGCCATGCTGGATCATGCGCCGCATTGCGTCGTGGACAACATCGGCGACAAAGAGGGCTGGCAGCTCGGACTTGGACCGGCAAAGCTAGTGTTTGGTGTCATAAAGCGATTCGAACGAAAGAGGCCTAGCGGGCCCAGTGGGTACGTCCACCCCAATCTCACCAATCTCCCGTTTGAGGTCATCGCCACCTGCTTCGTCGCGGTGGGCGATTCGTCGCTGAAGTCTGGCGGACACGTCGGGCGGGCGCACTCCCTGTGGTTTTGTGACGCGCAACAACCTGGACGGTTCGCCTGGTTCGAGACGGCCTTCAGGTACGCAGAAGTCCCGAGAAACCAGGACGATGCCATCCACCAGTATGGTTGGCTGCCGCGCGGCCGATACTTGCCCTGCGCTGGAGAACCCACCGACACACTCGTCGTCCGCGCGCTGAAGTGGATCGCCGACGACAGTCTGATGCGCGTCGCTTGGCCGTTCACGCCGCTGCGACCCGGCAATCTCGACGAGTTTATCGACCGCTGGGCCAGCTGGTTCGCAGGCGCCGCCGAAGGCACGCTCCCGCACTCGTCAGGTACTCAGGGGCCGCAGCCGGCGGGCACCTGGCGCGGTGTGAGCCGGGTAGTGCGAGATCAGGTGCCGTCGGGCCCGAGGACTGCCCCAAGCCGGCCGGATCATGACAGATCACAGAGACCCCATGGCAGCCTCCTCAATGTCAAGCGCAGACGGCGGCCGCTAAGACGTCTCCTGCACGACCCGCGCACCCGCGCCTCCGTCTGGCTCCTCGTCGGCCTACTGTCGCTCATCTTCGCCGCCAAGTTCACGGACGCAGCGACCCCATGGGCTGGCAACCTCTACGACCGCGACACCACCGGCATGTGGCAGTGGCTGGCTTCCATTGGGCTCTGGTTGCTCACGGGCTTGGCGGTCGTGCGCCTGTCTATGCTCGCGATGCGTTGGCTAAAGAGGCTGCACTGACCTCGGAGCCGCAGCTTATTTATTCGATGCTTGCGCTTCGTTTGGCAGCTCTTCCCGCTCCAAAAATGCCACCGCCACCCGTCGTGTCTCAGCTAGCGGGACCTCGTAGCTTGCGGGTATCTCGCTGGCGTTACCCATGTAGTCGTAGACGACGTTACCCGTCAGGTTGGCGTCGCCGACCGTGTGCGCTGCTCGGGGCGTCATGAACATGACGAAGCCGGTTTCTTGGCCAATGCCCATGTCAAACACCCCACGTCGCGGGTCGCCCTGGACGGAGCACTCAATCATCGAGGGGACGGGCAAGCCTTTCGTGTCGGCTTGGACCTGAGCAATCAGGGCGTCAAGCTCGGCGGCCGTGCTCACCAGAATCGGTGGGTCACCCTCGGCGTAGTCGTTGTCCGGTTCCTGGTTGTACCAGACTTCCAGCGTCACCACGGCTTTGCTCCTCCGGTAAACGTCTTGCGGTACCGCGGTGCGTGTACCGTCATGGAATAGCCCTCGGGCAGGATAACCGGCACCAACGTGTCGCAACCGTACGGACCCTTGCACGGCCGGTTATTAAGGGCCACGTCGAGGTGCTTGCGACCTTCGTGCACCATGCGGGCGGCCAGCTTCTGTTCCACGTCCGATACCCGTGTCGTCTCCGCTGGTACCGGAATGCCACGCTCTTGCAAGATGGCCCAGGCTCGCGCCGAGTCCTCGTCCCGTCCGCTGGCAATCGGGTGGGCCTGGCCGTGCTCGTCGACCCATTGCCCGTGCGTCTTGACGCCCGAGTTGGCGACAACCGGCGGCGGCAGCTCGGCTTGGAGGGCTTCGGCTTGTTCCCGAGTGAGCCGCTGACCGTCCGGCACCGCCGAGGCCGGCGCGGGCGCAGCTGGTGGCTGTGTCGGCGAACCAGCCGGGCCGCCCGCTTCCTCCGGCGGTGTGCTCGCCCCGAGGCGTTCGAGGTAGCCGCTGAGCGCTCCGCTGGCGCGACCGACCAGACCGGCTATCTCGCTGGCACCTTGGGCTGCGGTCCCCAGGCCGCCCGCAGCCTGCGTCATCTCCGGCTGCTCTGACCCGGTCTGTCCGAGGGCTTGGGCGGCTTCTTCGAGCAGGCTGGCGGCTTGCGTCAGGGCTTCGGCCAGTTCCCGGGCCGCGACCGGCGGCAGCTCCACCGGGAAGCGGTGGCCCTGGTGGACGCCGTTCTTCAGCACGGC